>JANYDQ010000264.1 GCA_025363555.1 Bacteroidota bacterium
GTAAGCCGACAAAGACATTAAAATTATCAGAGTTGATAGAAAGCACTGGCTATAACAGCACCTTGCCAAAAGCGGGGCGTTCGTGGTGGCAGAAACTTTTCGGCTCCGAGTAAACATTAGTGGTAGCTTGACAGATGGTGCTCCGAAAGCCCCGCCTTCGGCAAGCTGCAAACCGTTAGCGGTAATTGTGAGAATGCTAACAGAAACGCCATCGCAACGTTTACGAGAATAAAAAATAAATAATAAATAAACAATTAAAAACAAAATGAAAATGAAAAAACAATTACAAACAAACAGAATAAAAATTATTTTTTCTGGTTTACTTTGGTGTTCATTAACATTAATTGGTGCAACCCAGAAGTTACAAGCCCAGTGTACCACAGGCTTCTCGCAAATAATTGTAACTATTGTTCCTGATAGCTATCCGAATGAAACAAGTTGGGATATAAAAGATACAACCAATACTATCATTGCAAGTGGCCTTATCAATAGTGATACACTTTGCTACCCCACAGGCAGTCTCCTTCATTTTACTATTCACGATACCTATGGTGATGGAATATGTTGCGGTGGATTTGGAAATGGTTCTTACAATGTTTACCTTGATGGTACTTTAGTTGCATCGGGCGGCCAGTTTGCATTTGCCGATACAACATTTTTTAATTATCCTACGGGTGCATTCAGCTCAACGCTTATTAATGATTACCAGCAGTTGATAAATTATTGTAATAACACATCGGTGCTTTCTCCGGCTCAAATAAATTCTATAGCTGCTGATATTCAACTCAACCATTTTTATATGGCTGATAATCTTCCGGTTATTTCTGCTGCCTTTAATCTTATAAACTGTTATGAAACCAATACTGGTCCTCTTTTTCTGAATGCTGCAACAACAGGAGGATTTCCAAATGCCCCGGGAGCACTTGATGGTTTTGAATATCACCGGGCGATATACCTGGTGCAACAGAATTTATTTGACGCATTGTTTACCGAAAATAAAGTAGCGCAATTTCATACTTACCTGCAAGGCAAAAAATATTTGACTTCCAATTATTTTCCCGGAACTTGTCCATTGCCTGTTGATTCCACACTTGCATATACTACAACTGTTAATGCTTCAATGGCTGCTAATTGGGGAAATCCTACAGCATGGTCCACAATTCCTGCCCGGAGGCCAACCGGTTATTACCTTTCTCCGGGTACTATTGGAAAAGTTAAAGTTCCGCCTGCAATGGTAAATGCAGGATACAAAATACTTGTGGGTGCACACCCCCTCATGAATAGTACTGTCCATCCTACAGTTCAGCGATTTTTTGGAATTTCAAATACTTACAGCATCACAGATACAGTAACCCTAATAGCAAATCCTTTTGGAGGAGGAATTTATATTGTTGTTCCCAACCTGGCTTCTGCTGGTTTGCAACAGGTAGAATTAACCAATGTAGTACCTGCTCCTTTCTTTTCTAAAAAAAGTTTTAACAATACTACCTTAAGCCAATGGCAAACAGTTCAGAGAAATAACCCGGCTCCATGGGCAGATTTTGAATCTGAAAAATTTATGATGCAGGTGCCAACAAACTTTATAAACAACTATAGCGACCCTGTTACGCTTATGGCAGACTGGGATGCACGAATGGATGTAGTTTCCAACCTCATGGGGTATCCGCTTATTCACAATAACCAGATTCTTTATATTATGCCCGATGTTCAAATTATGTATGGTGGTTATGGTGTTGGATTCCCGCAAATAAATAATCCTTATAGCCCATATACTGTTCAAAATGGGAATAGTCAAATGTGGTTTTTAAGGCCTGGTGCGGCAAATATGTGGGAATCGGAGTTTCATGAACTTGGTCACTCCCAGTCAATGGGAAAATTTGTTGGAGAAGAAGAAGCCATTGTGAACCTACTCTCCGCAGCCATTTATAATCAATTGTATGGAATGAGTATTGACAGTGCCTTTGGTATGTCGTTTAACAATGAGTATTGGCGCGGCCGCGACCAGTCGGCAATAAACTGGATGATTACACATAATTTCCGCGTGGGTAACCCCATGAATATTTCCAATACAACCAGAGATGAGGTTCGGTATCAGCATCGGGGTTATGGCAAATATGTTGAAATAGCTGCACTATTTGGTTGGGGAGTACTTCACAATTATTACCAACAGATAAATCTGGATTACAACAATGGAGTGCCATCTGGCCCGCTTGGTGCAATTGATAACCGAATATTGAGATTATCTAAGGCAGCAGGTGCAGATTTACGTCCATTAATTCATTTTTGGGGTTGGCAGCCGCAGGATTCAGCAGCACTTGCTGTAGCAATAGATACCAATAATTTATTGCCTTCTCCTCTTATTTGTAATCGCCTCACTCATTATCTATCCATTATTCCAATGGACAGCACCCAGTTTAGCCAGCAAGCCCAGGTTTACTTTAATGGTCCTGTACCTCCGGGCGGTAATCCTGATTATGAAGAGGGATGGTATAATGTTTGGCTTCCTCAATATAATAATTTACACGGAGATTCAGCGGTAACCGCTCTGCAACATATTATCAACATCTACTTCCCTAATGGGAGCTGTGCTACCACCGTTAACGTTCCCCACGAAATAAATCTAAACAGTTCCGTTTCCATCTTTCCCAATCCTAACACCGGACAATTTACAGTTTCAGTTCCTGAAGACAATGATGAAATAACCGTTACAGACATACTTGGACAACAAATACTAATAACAAAAGCAACACAGAAAACAACAAACTTACAACTTGACAAGAACGGAGTTTACATTATTTACGTGAAGACCAAGCAAGGAACGACAACGAAGAAACTCATTGTAAACCGATGACAGAAAGGGAAAGAAACAACAACTAATGATAACATAGATTTACTAAACCTTTCAAACGGCAGCACCAATTTTAAAATGACGAATTATTTAGACTTTAACATTGTTGGTTGTCAAATTAAATTAATTTCAATGAATAAAATACATGACGAGAAAAGAAATATTTAGTGAAAGATTATTGGAGCGCACTTCAATGTTTAACGATGCTGTTTATGCCATAGCGTTAACATTGTTAGTGCTGGAAATAAAACTTCCAGAAAGAGAAATAGGAAATTCTCCTCACGAAATGATAGAAGCACTAAAGCTGTTAAGTCCAAAATTATTAGCTTTTCTTTTGAGCGTAATATCAGTTGGTGGCAGATGGCTATCATCTGTGAATCTTCAAAGAACACTGAAAGGTGCGGATATAGGTTATGTAATTTACAGCGTATAGTATCTGACAATAATTTCTGTAATGCCATTCGTATGTAATTTAATTGGAACGTACCCGGAAAACCCCGTTTCTTTTTTAGTATTCGGAATAATTAATGCTGTTCTAACAATTAACCTTTTTTTCTTTTTAAAATATTGCCGAAAGAAAAATTTTTATTATCCAAACGTAGATTGGAATGGTATCAAAAGACTGAAAAAAAGCGTTCCCATGATTTTTGTCTTCATTGTTGCAATATCAGGTATTGCCTTTTATAGCGTTAAACTTTCCTTTTATCTCTTTTTAATATTCAATCTTATTCCATTTGTTATTTCCAAGTCACTTAAAGTGATACATGAAAATGAAGATTGAGGTGATAAAATATAATAGATAAAGTGTCAGCCAAAACCCCCATCAATAGTTATTTGAAACGACAACTTTGAAGAAACGTTTTACAATATTATTTATCGTGCTTAGGCACTCACCCATTTAACACCATGTTTAACTACGAACAAAAAACAAAACAATTAATTACCAAAAAAAAGTTTTATAAAAGATTACGCGATAATTTTTTACTGGCATTTGTCATCATCGCTTTTTCCCTTTCCATGGGGGTTTGGGGGTATATGTGGTTTGGCAAGTTATCTTTTCCTGACGCAGTATTAAATGCCAGTATGATATTGGGCGGCATGGGGCCGGTGGATATATTAAAAACAGATGCTGCCAAGTACTTTGCTTCTTTTTATGCCTTGTATAGCGGCATCACCTTAATTACTACGGTGGGTATTTTGTTTTCGCCCCTTGTACACCGCATGATGCATCGGTTTCATCTCGAAACAGATAATGAGGAAGATGATGATACTAATTAAAGAAGGAAATAATAATGGGGGTTATCACCAACAAACAGGAGAAAGAAATAATAAAGCCACCACAAACCAATTATGAAAAATGTTTTTAATTTCCTTAGTTTTTATTTTAAAATAATCCACTCCTCTTCTTCTTTATTTTTGGTACTTACAGCCGTTGTGTTTTCTTCCTGTACCCATTCCCTTAATATAATGAACAGGAAATACCGTCCAGGTTATTCCATTCAGTATTCAACTAACACCAGTCATTCTTCAAAAAAAACAACACAAGCGGAACAGCCACAGCCTGAACCCAGGCAGGATTCGGTAGCATTAAAAACTATGAATGATGATGTAATTGTCAGTTCCGATAATTCACAATTGTTTTTGAAAGAATATAACGCAGTAGTAAAAAAAACTAAATATCCAATAACATTATACGGTTGGTATCCTTGCAGGAATTTTAACGGGTCCCGTGTTCGGTCCCTTTTTTTTCTTGTTCCTTGTGTTCAACGTTTATATTTTAGACATCATTTCTTTAGTAAAAATAAATAAACATCCCAATAAATATGCAAAGTCCTGTAAAGTGTCAGATAAAATATTTATTTTCATTATCAGTCTTATCCTCCTCATCGCTTTAATTTTGTTAGTCTTTGTTGCGTTAACAGGATAAATAGTTTATCTCTTTTCGGTGTTCCTTTACATCAGCAGAAAATAAACTTACACAACTCTGTTCTTCACAATCATCACACTCCCCTGCCCATCCGAAATTTCAATACCACTTTCAGGAATTGTTTTTTTGAATTCATCCACCGCTCTCACTATGCCTTCCCAGGTATGATTATAATCGTGAACGATAATTACACCTCCCGCAGAAAGTTTAGGATAAAAATAATGCAGTGCCGCAATGGTAGGTTGGTACAAGTCGGCATCCAGGTTTACCAGTGCAAATGTTTGTTCTGTTACTTCCTTGGTAGTTTCAGGAAAATAACCTTTGTAATAAAATATGTTTTTGCTTTCAGTAAATAATTTTTGTACCGATTGTAAATCTGTATCACTGAAATTAGTGGAACTGTATTTATCATCATTTATAATTTCGGATTTCAAATCTTTCTCCGTAAACCCGTCAAACGTATCGAAAAGATGGAGATTTCGGGTGGTATCCATTTCATGAATCAGTTTTGCAGTTTCCCCTTTATATACTCCCAGTTCGGCAAAAGCACCACCAATGTTTTCTTTTTTCAATCGCTCTATTTGAAACCAGAAATTATAAAACCGGACTTTATCACCGTAATTTCTTTCCAGGCTTTTTAATGAATCAGAAATTTTTCCTTGTTTAACAGCCGTTTCCCAGTTGTGGGGTTTACTTATTTTATACGACCAAGAAGTTTCCAGGATTTTAAATCCAAGAAAGAAAGCAATAAGCACTAAAATAATACTTATCAGTTGAAAGGTGTCGATAGCGATAAGCATACGGGGTTAAGAAATCATCCGGTTATTAATATTTTGATACCAGTTAAAAACCAGCGCCCCTATACACATTCCCAGTAATGCACCCACCGCCACATCGGCAGGATAATGCACCCCATTATAAATGCGGCTGAAAGAAACGAAAGAAGCCCACATAAAAATATATACTCCAAAATACTTTATTCGTTTATAAAACAAACGACACAAAAACATGGCGAGTGCGAAAGTGTTGGCAGCATGGGAAGAAACAAAACCGTAGGTGCCTCCGCAGTCTCCGTTCAGATGAATTTGAGCCTGAATCAATAAATTATGACAGGGACGATAGCGCAAAAAATTATTTTTAAATAAATGATTCGAGAGTTGGTCGCTCAATAATATGAGCAATAAAGCAGCCAACAGAACCAGCCATATTCTTTTACCAAAATGGCGGAAAGTTAAATAAGCAAAAAACAAATAAAGAGGAATCCAGGCAAATTTATTACTTGCCCAATACATCAGGAAATCGAAAAAAGAAGTGTGTTTACTATTTATGAATAAAAATAGTTGAGTGTCTATATCTTTTATTGAATCAATAAAACCCATTTAGTACTCAAAGGAATTGTCTTTGCTGTTCAGCTGTTTCCAGAGTTCATCTTTCAGTTCAATGAGCCCCTGTTGCGTATGCGAAGAAAAATAAATAACAGGAACCGTTTTCTTATCCTTAAACTTTTTGTTCATTTCCTTTTTTACTTCTGCCAGCAATTCCTCATCCAGCATATCGCATTTAGAAATGGCAAGAATTCTTTTTTTATGAACCAGTTCAGGATTGTATTTATCCAGTTCGTTTAGTAAAATCTTGTACTCTTTAACAATGTCAGCCGTATCAGCAGGAACCAAAAACAACAGGGTTGAATTACGTTCAATATGTCGAAGAAAACGAATACCTAACCCTTTGCCTTCACTTGCTCCTTCAATGATACCGGGAATATCAGCCATTACAAATGATTTGTAATCGCGGTATTTTATAATTCCTAAATTAGGAACAAGAGTAGTAAACGGATAGTTGGCAATCTCCGGCTTAGCCGCTGAAAGCACTGATAACAATGTGGATTTACCTGCATTGGGAAAACCAACCAAGCCCACATCAGCCAGTACTTTTAATTCCAGGATTTTCCATTCACTTCTTCCATCCCCTCCCGGCTGCGCATAGTGCGGTGTTTGGTTGGTTGACGATTTAAAATGGTCGTTGCCCAATCCTCCTCTTCCACCTGCCACCACAATTTTTTCTTCCCCGTCTTCGGTTATTTCTCCTTCTATTTCGCCTGTTTCTGCATCCCGGATAATAGTACCCAATGGAACATGCAATATTTCATCCTTACCTTCCGCCCCTGTTTTATTACTGCTTCCGCCACTTCCGCCTTCTTCTGCAATAATATGTTTACGGTATTTTAAATGGATGAGCGTCCAGTATTGTTTATCGCCTCTCACTATAATGTGTCCGCCTCTTCCACCATCTCCTCCATCAGGTCCTCCTTTAGCAGTTAGTTTGCTCCTATGCAAATGCACAGAGCCCGCACCGCCCTTCCCTGAGCGGCAACAAATTTTTACATAATCAACAAAATTACTATCAGACATTTTTTACGAATTACGAATAAACACGAATTTACAAATTAGTTTGTTTAAAAGCTTCAATTATTTTCTTAGTAGTTTAGTGGTAGGGTAAAAATTATTTTACTGCATCAATCTCTTTGCACAAAGAATTAAATATTTCATTTATTTCTCCGATGCCATGAATGCCTTTGTATTTGCCCTGTGCAGTAAAATAATCCTTTACGGGAGAAGTTTCATTATTATAAACATCAATTCGCTTTTGAATTACATCCGGGTTTTGGTCATCGGCTCTTCCACTATCTTTTCCACGCAGCAACAACCGTTTTTTCAATTCCTCTTCCTCCACTTCCAATGCCAGCATTATTGTTATCGAAGTCGATTTACTTTTTAATAAATTATCCAATGCTTCTGCTTGTACTTTGGTGCGAGGAAATCCATCAAATATAAAACCGTTAGCATCATTATTTTTATTTACTTCACTCTCCAGCATCCCGATAGTAACCTCATCGGGCACCAGTTGTCCTTTATCCATATAGCTTTTAGCAAGTGTACCCAGTTCGGTCGCACCTTTTATATTGGCTCTGAAAATATCTCCCGTGGAAAGATGTTTCAACTTATATTTTTCAATCAGTTTTTCAGATTGAGTTCCTTTGCCTGCTCCAGGAGGTCCAAATAGTATAATGTTCAGCATATTAATTAATTTTAAATCATTTCTTTTCTTCTACATAATCCAATACATATATGTCTTCCAGGTTCCTGCCAAGTCCGTTGTAATCCAATCCGTACCCTACCAGGAAATCATTTGGAACCACAATAGCAGCATATTCTATAGGAACCGTTTTAGTATATGCTTCGGGTTTAAATAAAAGAGTTGCCACTTTTATTTCCGAAGCACCCAGTTCTTTTAACTGTTCCCACACGTTTTCAATGGTAGTTCCCGTGTCCACAATATCTTCCACTATAACAACGGTTCTCCCTTTAATATCTTCGTTCAATCCTATTAATTGTTTCATTTTTCCGGTGGAGGAAGTACCTTCATACGAAGCCACTTTCACAAAAGAAATTTCGCAATCAATTTTTATTTTCTTCATCAAATCAGCAGCAAACATAAACGAACCATTCAGCACCGCCAGGAACAATGGTTTTTTATCCTTCAACTGCGAATTAATTTGTCGCGCCACATCGCCAACTGCTTTATTTATTTCAGAAGCACCTATTTTTATTTTAAAGGTATGTCCGTTTATTACCACTTTGCTCATAACCATTTTTTAGAAAAAAACGAAATTAAACAAAATTAGTCTATAAAAAACGTGCAATTAGTGTTTATGTAATTATTAAAAAAGCTATTTTTACAACAAATCTAACAAATAAATTATTAAAACTATGACACCAAAAGTAAGTATCATTATGGGCAGCACATCAGATATGCCTATTATGCAGGAAGCTGCAAAAATTTTAAACGAGTTTAAAATTCCTTTCGAAATAAATGCACTAAGTGCTCATCGCGTTCCCGAACAGGTCGCTGAGTTTGCCAAGAATGCACATTCAAAAGGAATCAAAGTAATCATTGCCGGTGCTGGCGGTGCCGCCCATTTGCCGGGTGTAGTGGCAGCATTCACCCCGCTGCCGGTTATTGGCGTGCCATGTCGTTCTTCCATTTCCATCGATGGCTGGGATTCTGTGCTGTCTATTTTGCAAATGCCTCCCGGAATTCCAGTGGCTACCGTTGCCTTAGATGGCGGACAAAATGCAGGAATACTTGCTGTTCAAATATTGGCAACAGGAGATGATGAATTATTGAAAAAGATAATTGAGTTCAAAGAAAATCTGAAAAACAAAATATTAAAAGCCAACAAAGAACTTTCAGAAATCAAATTTGACTTTAAAACAAATTAACTAGTATTATAAAAGATAGTACTTCACACTCCGTCACCCCTCTCCTTCTTCAAGGAGAAGGGCTGGTGGTGAGGTATAGTGAGCAAAGCAATTTTTAAATATCATTAACCTGGTATAGAACAATGAAAACAATTTACTCCATCCTCGTTTTCTTCCTGCTTGTTTTTATTACAAAAGCCGGCAACGAAGATTTTCCCATTGGTGCGCGTTCCTCTGCCATGGGCAATGCTTCCGTATCGTTGAGCGATGTATGGAGCGCACAACATAACCAGGCAGGATTAGGTTTTGTCCGCGACTATTCGGCAGGTGTATATTACGAAAACAGATTTTTATTAAAAGAATTAAGCATCAAAGGTGCTGCTATTGCGGTGCCTGTCAGAGCAGGCACATTCGGATTATGCATCACCAGCTTTGGATACACACAATACAGCGAAAACAAATACAGCCTTTCATTTGCAAAAGCATTTGGAAATAAATTATCAGCAGGCATTGCTTTGGATTATTTATCAACCAAAATTGCAGAAGGATATGGAAGCAGAAGTGTGTTTGCTGCCGAAGCCGGTATAATTGCAAAGCCCTTAAAAAATCTGGCAATTGGTGCACACGTTTACAATCCCACCCGCGCAAAACTTTCTTCTTATAATGACGAACGACTGCCAACTATCATTCGTCTTGGTGCTGATTATTCTTTTTCGGATAAAGTTATTCTTGCCATCGAAACCGAAAAAGACATAGCGCAAAAAGCACTATTCAAAGCCGGTATGGAATACAAAGCTGTAAAAGAATTTTATTTGCGAATTGGAATAGCCACCAACCCCACACTAAGTTCATTCGGTTTCGGAATCAATTTAAAAAATCTTAAAATTGATTTTGCTGCAAACTATCACCAGGTGCTTGGCATCAGCCCTCAGGTTGGTTTATCATATATAATTAAAAAAGCAGAAAGAAAATTCCCTGCTAATGCAATTTAATAATCCATCCTTGAAAAGTAGTTTTCCATATTATATAATTTTTTTCTCCATATTCCTATTTCCATTTTCAATAAAAGCACAAGACACCATTCCCTCCAAAACAGACGACACCGAAATTCAACAGCAACTGGAAAATGTTGCAGAAGATAATAACACAGAAGAAGCCGACTACTCCGACTTATTATATGCCTTAAATTATTTCAAAGATCATCCCATAAATTTGAATAATACTTCAACAGAAGATTTGCAGCAACTCCATATCTTATCCGATATTCAAATAAATAATTTATTTAATCACATTACCCGATTCGGAAAACTCATCACCATATACGAACTGCAAAGCATTGACGGCTTTGATTTACAAACCATAAATAAAATTTTACCTTACATTAGGGTTGCTGATAATTTTGCAACCACCCACTTTACCATAAAAGAAATGTTTGCCAACGGACAAAACACAGCCACCATGCGTTATGCCAGGGTGCTCGAACCTCAAGCAGGCTTTGCTCCTATAGATAGTGCTTCATTATACAAAAGCCCGAACTCACGATATATCGGCAGCCCCGACAAATTATACGCTCGCTATCGTTTCACCTATGGAACCAACGTAAGTTGGGGACTTACTGCAGAAAAAGACCAAGGGGAATTGTTTTTTAAAAACAAACAAAACTTTAAATACAACTGGTACAAACAATCATTGAAAGGAAATCAGCATTCCGGATTTGATTTTTATTCCGCGCATTTTTATTTACACAATATTAAATTTATTAAATCTCTTGCCATTGGCGATTACCAGGTTACCTTCGGACAGGGGCTCACCGCCTGGTCTTCCTACTCATTTGCCAAAGGAGTAAACATCTTTAACATAAAAAAATCAGCAGCCGGCATTCATCCTTACACTTCTGTAGATGAAAATAAATTTATGCGCGGTGCCGCCACCACCATTGGTTTCAAAGCATTCGAAGCAACAGCTTTTTTCTCCCGCCATCACATTGATGCCAATATCAGCGATACCACTGCCGATGGACAAACCGCTGCTATATCAGCCCTCCAAACCACCGGCTATCATACCACACCAGCAGAAATTGCCGACAGGCATTCTATTTTACAAACCATTTATGGTGGCAATGTATCATACAAAACAAAGAAATTCAACATCGGTTTAACTGCGGTAAATTATATGTTGAATCACGAATACAATCGAACATTATCCTATTACAATCAATTCGAATTTTCATCCAAACAAAACACTAATGTTGGATTGGATTACAATTTTATTCTTCGAAATATTAATTTCTTTGGCGAGGAAGCCATAAGTCAAAATGGAGGAAAAGCATTTCTAAACGGTGCATTGCTCATGCTCGATTCCCGCCTGTCATTCACCATTCTCCATCGCTATTACCAGCGAAACTATCAAAACCCCTTAGCCACCGGATTTGGCGAAGCCACCGGAACCATCAATGAAAAAGGGCTGTACATTGGCACTCAAATAAAACCCACCAACGTAACCACCCTCACTGCCTATTACGACAGGTTCGAATTTCCCTGGCTCAAATACAGAATAAACGCACCATCTTACGGCAACGATTACATGATACAATTAAACTACACACCCTCTAAAAAAACAGACATGTATTTCCGCTTTCGTCAGCGAAACAAACAGCAAAATACACCAAACCATGATGAACCCATAGATTACCTTGTTCCCCTCCGGCAAACCAATTATCGTTTCGACATTGTTTACACCATTCTCCCCTCCATCAAATTAAAAAACAGGGTCGAGTTAATCGATTACAAATTGAGCGACAAACCAACAGAGAAGGGCTACCTGGCAATGCAGGATATAATTTATAATAAAATGGGCACACCACTTTCCGCCACCCTCGGCTACGCACTTTTCCAAACCGACACCTATAACACCCGCATTTATGCTTACGAAAACGACATCCCAGGCGCCTATTCCATCCCATCCTACTATTATCGCGGCTCCCGTTTTTACTTCCTGCTCGATTACAACCTTACCCGAAAAATCGAAATCTGGCTCCGATACTCACAAACCTATTACGATAACCAAACGGTAATCAGTTCGGGTTCACTCACCCAAATAAACGGAAAAACCAAATCCGAAATCAAAGCACAAATAAGAATAAAATTTTAAAAATTATTTCCGCTTAGCCTGTTTCTGGGGGTGGTCTAATTTGCGATAATTACACCAGTACAAGATTAATGGTTCCTTGCTTATGGAAGAGAGGGGCGATGCTTCCAGGATTGTTGGGTATTTCGCGATGTGGTGTATTGTTTTGTTCTTGTATTGGCTTACATTAAAAAGAATGAGAATAGCCTAACCCCAAAATGTAATTGTTTTGAGGGTTGGGAGCAACATTGTTTGAAGTGTAATTAGCAATCTGGTTGAAATTGTTTTCGAATAAATAATAAATCTCCCATTGATTAATTAAGTTGGGATTGTAATACAGTCCGGCAAAATAGCGGACGCGGTTAAACTTGAACTGCCAGTTGGTGTATGGTTGGTTGAGAAAATAATACACCTCCGAAGCTACGTAGGGCTGAAACTTAAAATACTTTTCATACTTAATGGAAAATTTGTTTCGAATATAATATTGGGCGTATTTGCCCGTAGGCGAAGAATAAATATCCTGCACCTGCCATTGAAACATGGCTCGGTTATCAAAAAAAATATCTTTTAGTTTTTTGCGAAGGGTTGCCGAAATATACGCCTGGTGGCGGGTGCTCCAGGTTTCGGTTTTTTGTTGTTTTTGGGTTAACACATACGCCAGGGCAAGGTGCAGGTGTTTGTTGTATTTATAATTGATTCCCACATCTGCATAAATAAAACTGGGGTTGGTCATGTTTTCGGTAATGCGCCCTTCTTCGTTGATGCGGGCAATAAGTTTTGGAGTAATATTTTTTTCCAAATAAATGTTTTCCCAAAGGGCGGCATCTTTTACTGGGCGCGATTGCGCTACGATGATTTTATTTATCGAAAAAAGGAGCAGAAAACAAATGAGGGCTTTATTTTTCATCGGGTGCAAATGTAGATAAAATGTGTAAACGGGGAAATATATAATATGGGAAAAATGTTTCAAAGTTTTACCCCATATTATAATGAGTAAATAACCATTCTGAAGAAGTGAAGAATCTAAAATAGTAGTTTACATGTTTTGTTTTAAAATAATCGGATGAGACCAAAAGCATACGGATGGAACCAAAATATACACGGCTGGACCAAAATATATACGGATGAGACCAAAATATGCACGGCTGGAACCAAAATATATACGGATGAGACCAAAATATACCCGGATGAGACCAAAATACACACGGATAAGACCAAAATATACACGGCTGGAACCAAAATATACCCGGATGAGACTAAAATATATACGGATGAGACCAAAATACACACGGATGAGACCAAAATATGTTAGGATGGAACCAAAATATGTACGGATGGAAAACCGAGCGTTTATATGGGAATAATAAATCAGTCCGGAAATACATTTCCACACCGCTTGGATATTCGACTCTTTGAGAACTGTGGTTCGGGTCTGCGGTAAACTAATTCACAGCAAAATAATAAAAACACCGGCAACAACACAAAAACTTGTGAACCTGCAATAATGGCTTAAAAGTTGTTGGAGAATACGGGAGGATATTTTGCAGGTATTGGTCAATTGCTTTTTTTCAACGTAAGGCACATAGAAACACAGGTAAACATAGTTAATTTTGAAACAGTAGTAAACATAAATTAATATCATTACAGAAAAACGAATCTTTACTTTGATTTAATAAAACCCCTGCCATGAAACATAAACACACCGCCCAGTCAATAAAAGAATTAACAGACTCTGGCAATTTGTCTGAATTAAAAAAAGCAATAAACACCTGGCATTCTCCTGAAATAGCTTCGTTTGTGGAAACTCTGCCGGACAAACAAAAGGCAATGGTGTTTAGCGTACTGGCTCCTTCTGCTGTTGTAAAAACATTTAAAGTACTGGAACCGGAAACCAGGAAAGAATTAATTAAAAACCTGCAACACGCGCAGGCAGCCAAAATTCTGAATGAAATACAACCCGATGACCGTACCGAATTTCTTTCCGAACTGCCCAGCAAAACAGTAAAAGAACTGTTAATACTGCTTTCGGAAAAAGAAAGAAAAATAACCTTGTCTCTTCTTGGCTATCCCGACCACAGTGTAGGGCGGCTGATGACACCCGATTATGTGGCAGTGAAAGAAGACTGGACAGTAAAAGAGGTGCTGGATTATGTGCGCGAGCACGGAAAAAACAAGGAAACCATTAATGTTATTTATGTAATAGATGATAACGGGGTGTTGATTGATGATGTGCGAATAAGGGAGTTTCTTTTTGTTGCCCATGAAAAGAAAGTAAGCGACATAATGGACCATAAATTTATTTCTTTTTTTGTAACCGATGAAGAAGAAGTAGCCATTAATGTGTTCAGGAAAAACAACAGGGTGGCATTGCCTGTTACCGACAAACAGGGTGTTTTGCTAGGAATCATTACGATTGATGATGTGCTTCGTTTGGCTGAAAAAGAAGAAACAGAAGACATGCAGAAAATAGGAGGTATGGAAGTGCTGGACGAACCCTACATGAACATTCCTTTTTTGAAACTGATGAAAAAACGGTCGGGCTGGCTCGTTATTTTATTCCTGGGAGAAATGCTTACAGCAACAGCAATGGGTTATTTTGAAAATGAAATAGCAAAAGCTGTGGTATTAGCATTGTTTGTACCGCTTATTATTTCGAGCGGAGGAAACTCTGGCTCACAGGCATCCACACTTATTATACGGGCTATGGCACTTGGAGAAGTAACACTAAGAGACTGGTGGAGAATAATGAAAAGAGAAATATTATCCGGATTATTCCTGGGCGGAGTGTTAGGCATTATAGGCTTTATAAGAGTTGCCACGTGGAGTTTGTTTACTTCTATATATGGTCCGCACTGGTTGCTGGTTGCTTTTGTAGTTTCGTTCTCGTTGGTTGGCGTGGTGCTATGGGGCACATTATCCGGGTCCATGCTTCCTTTGGTGCTAAAACGTGCCGGTGCTGACCCTGCTGTTTCATCGGCTCCTTTTGTAGCCACATTGGTGGATGTTACAGGGCTGGTTATTTATTTTAGCATCGCCATGATTATTATGAAAGGAACCATACTGTAAGCATGATTTGGCTTTGCCATCAGCCACGGCTCATTGTGATTTGTTTTGTGAAACAATGGCAATGTTAGTGTATTTGCGAGGGGCACATGCTTATTTTTCGTACCTTTGTAGTATTAATAACTAAAAAAATAAATAAAATGTATCCAGAAAGTATAGTAAAACCAATGAAAGCTGAATTAACAGCAGCCGGTTTCGAAGATTTAACAAACCCTGAAGAAGTAAAATCTGCAATAGAAAGCAAGGGAACGACATTAGTGGTAGTCAATTCCGTTTGCGGATGTGCAGCAGGAGCAGCGCGCCCTGGAGTAAAGTTATCTGTAATCGGGCAAAAACGCCCTGATAAAATAACTACTGTTTTTGCAGGATTTGATACCGAAGCGGTGGCTGAAGCACGCAAATACTTTGCACCTTATCCTCCTTCATCGCCTGCCATTGCCTTGTTTAAAGATGGCAAGTTAGTTCATTTTGTAGAGCGTCATCACATAGAAGGACGCAGCGCACAAATGATAGCTGATAACCTTACGATGGCTTTTGAAGAGTTTTGTTAAACCCTTTTCCATTAACCAACTCCTGCAATCCATAAATTGCAGGAGTTTTTTGTCCCGCTTATCCCTCTGATTTACCCTTTGTACTATATTATTTTACAATTATGTTACTCCTTTAATTCATTAGAAATTAAATCTATATTTTTGCGCCCGTAAAATTTAAAACTAACTATGAAACAACATTTATTAATTGCCGCAGTATTGCTATCTGCCTGCTCTTTTGCACAAACAAAGAAGCCAAGCAACTGGCAAACCCTGGACCCTAAAGCCAATGGCATATACGGAACAGGTGCCGAAGAAGCTTATAAAACATTGAAAGACAAAAAATCGAAAACAGTAATAGTAGCTGTTATTGATGGCGGTGCCGACCCAAACCACGAAGATTTGAAAGAGGTGATATGGACCAACACCAAAGAAATACCCGATAACGGCATAGACGATGACCACAACGGCTACATAGACGATGTGCATGGGTGGAATTTTATAGGAGGAAAAAACGGGGACATAGAACATGAAGCATCCGAACTGTCCAGAATTTACCAGAAAGGAAACCGCAAGTTTTCTAAAATGGATACCACTCACCTTTCGGGTGAAGACGTAAAACAATTTGAAGAATACAAAAAAATACGACCTGCATTTTTAAAAGAACAATCACAAAAAGAACAGGAATTGAAAGGGGTTCAACTATTTTCGGATTTTCTTTCGAAGGTAAAAGCAAAAAACAAAAATGTGTTGGACAAAGACGCGTTCAAAAATTATACTCCCGAAAACGAAATGGAGACCAAAATGAATAAACAATTAAAAATTGCTTTTTCCCTGGGTCTCATAAAGCCGGAGGAACTGGAAAGCCAGTTAAAAGAAGGGCTCGACCAATTATCTAATGCTGTAAAAAATAATAAAATGAATTCCGATTCCATTCGTCATTATTTGGTGGGCGATGATGTGGATAATGTAAACGAGCGTTATTACGGAAATAACCATTACCAGGGACCCGATGCACTGCATGGAACACATGTTTCGGGAATTATTGCCGCTATCAGAAATAATAATAAAGGAATAAACGGGATAGCAAATGATGTAAAAATTATGATAATACGAGCTGTGCCCGATGGGGATGAAAGAGATAAAGATATTGCAAATGGAATAAGATATGCGGTTGACAACGGAGCAACAATTATAAACATGAGTTTCGGGAAATATTATTCTCCTGATAAAAAAGCGGTGGATGAAGCAGTAAAATATGCCCAATCGAAAGATGTGCTGCTGGTGCATGCCTGTGGAAACGAATCGAAAAACAATGATATTGAATTATCATTTCCCAACCGCCATTTAAACTCGGGAGAAATTGCAGACAATTGGTTAAGTGTAGGCGCAAGTTCGGCAGAAAAAGGCAAAAGAATGATAGGCTCTTTTTCTAACTACGGCTCCAAGGAGGTTGATTTATTTGCCCCCGGGGTAGATATTTATTCCACTGTTCCGGATAACAAATACACTTCCGAATCGGGTACCAGCATGGCAAGTCCAAGTGCAGCAGGGGCAGCGGCAATAATCAGGGAATACTTTCCAGAACTGAAAGCAAAAGAAGTAAGAGAAGTTTTGATGAAAACAGTTACTCCTTATAAAAAGAAAGTAATAGTGCCTGGCACAAAAAGGACAAAAAGAAAAATGAAAGCAATGTGTATTTCGGGTGGTTTTATTAATGCTAATAATGCCGCAATGGAACTGATGGGCTTGAATAAAAAGAAATAAAAAACAAACAGGTCAGCATTCCCAAAACAAAAACGGCTTAGCACATAGTGCTAAGCCGTTTTTGTTTTAATTACCGCCTGTTTAACTTTTTTCTTCCGCGCTTATCATCTTCAACATACCTACTTCCGCATCGGTCAAAAATCTCCACCTGCCGCGAGGCATATCTTTTTTGGTTAAAGAACCAAACATCACCCTGTCCAGTTTACGGACATTATATCCCAGGTGTTCGAATATTCTGCGCACAATTCTGTTTTTGCCTGAATGAATCTCCACCCCTACTATTGTTTTATCGGCACCATTGTTTGCATAACTTACCTCATCCACTTTTATAGGTCCGTCTTCCAGTTCTAAACCTTCTTTTATTTTATCCAGGTCAGAATGTTTTAAAGGTTTATCCAGTTCAACATGATATATTTTTTTAACTCCGTATTTAGGGTGAGTTAATTTTTTTGTCAGTTCCCCGTCATTGGTAAACATCAGCAAACCTGTTGTTGCTCTGTCTAACCTCCCTACCGGATAAACACGTTCTTTGCATGCACCTGCAATCAGTTCCAGCACTGTTTTACGCTTTTGCGGGTCGTCCGATGTGGTAACATAGTCTTTTGGTTTATTCAATAGCAAATACACCATTCGTTCTTTCTTCAAGGTTTGTCCGCCATATTTAATAATATCAGTAGGCGACACCCGAAATCCCATTTCAGTAGCTACCTTACCATTTACCTGCACCACACCCGAAGTAATCAAATCATCCGCTTCTCTTCGCGAACAAATTCCTGCATTGGCAATGTATTTATTTAACCTTATTTTACCATCTTCCTCTTCGCGGGCAGGTTTGGAAACGGTTGGTTTGTTGGTTGAATATGTTTTTCTAACGTAGGCCTTTTTCTCATACGGTTTCTTCTTAAAATCTCTTCCCCTGTCGCTATCATAAGTTGGTTTTGGGTTTCCATATTCAAAATCAGACTCATCCAGATCATTGGGATTAGCTTCCGATCTTGCTTTTGTAAATGCACGCGGTTTATCTGAAAAAGATTTTTTACCAAACGTTTTTGATTTATCATCTGCATCCTCTCTTTTAAAGGGGCGCTTTTTTTCTCCATCATCAAATTTTTTCCTGAAACTTGGTTTATCATCAAATGATTTCTTTTTACGAAAATCATCGTTATCACCAAATGAACCTCTTTTTTTAGGGGTTCCAAAATCGGAAGGGCGCGAGTCGTCCTTATAACGCCTGAAAGACGATTTATTATCCGGTTTGTCACCATAAGATTTTTTGGGACGCGATGACTCCTTTTCTTTAAAGCCAGAATCATCTTTGCGATTATAGCTTTCGGAAGAAGACGCATCCTCCCCTCCCTTTTTATAAGGTTTTTTCTCAAAATCCGGGTTCCCTTCATTTCGTTTAGCAAAGGGTTTTTTACCTTTGAAATCTTTACCGGGGGTACGTTTATATTCTCTTGCCATTGTATTGTTTTTTTGCAAAGATAACTAAACGCAATGAATTAAAAGGGCAAAGCCAAAACAACAGCCATTAATGACTGGATAAAAAAGCATCCTCAATATGGTTTATTTTCATTTGATTATTTCCAAGAATGACAGATATAACATCCAACCGAACTTCTAAATCAAGATTATTTCTGATAATATATTCGTTGGCAGTCTTAATTAAGTTTTTTTGTTTTTGCTTATTTACAAATGTTTCAGGCTCCCCAAAATAATTGGATTTCCGGGTTTTTACCTCTGCTACTACCAGGGTTTTGTCAATCGTTGCAATAATATCTGCCTCCAGGTGTTTAAACCGCCAGTTGGTTTCTAATATTAAATAGCCTTTGTTTTTTAAAAAGGTAGCTGCCAGTTCTTCACCTTTAATGCCTGTTTCATTATGTTCTGCCATTAGTTTTAAAGTGTTATGGTTTATAGATTTATTATTAAGCAAAGATGCAGAATTAATTTTAAAGAAGTAATGTTAATAAAATTGTTGGTACAACTTTTGAATAAGAGCAACCGACCTGCTAAAAATTATTTAATTTAGCCCTCGGAGCAAATCATAAACTAATAAATAAACTAAATGAAAAAATCTATTTACAAACTTTTAACCTTAGGTGTGTTAATGTTAACAATCTCTGTTAGTGCCTATGCACAATCGTTCGAAGGGATTATTGAATTCAAAAAAGCATCGGTATTGGATACCACAAATTACATTTATTATGTAAAAGGAGATAATGTAAGAATTGATGAAATAGGTGCAAAGTCGCATAAAGTAGAAGGCACGTTTCTGATAAACCTGGAAGCAAAGACAATGAAATCGCTGAACCATGAGCGAAAATTGTATATGAATCAAAATACTCCATCAGCACCTTTAATAAAAGGCACTTTCACTGTTAAAAAAGGAACAGGTGTTAAGAATTTGCAAGGTTATAAATGCACAGAATACGTTGTTACAAATACAGAAGAAGGAACTGTTATTACTTATTATCTTGCTGACGGGAAATTTGCTTTCTTTGAAAAATTATTAAACCTGTTGAATAGAAAAGAGAAGCCTTCCATTTATTTTTTACAGATAAAAGATGTGAAAAACATGTTCCCTATGTTATCAGAACAAACGGATATGACTGGCAAAAAAACAGGAAGCCTGGAAGTAACGAAAATAACTAATAAATCTGTTGATGCTTCTATGTTTGAAATTCCTAAAGGATATAAGCCTTTCGAGAAATAAAGAAAATCACTATAAACCGACTAACATAATAAGAGACAAAAAGCATCTCTTCAACAATTGATTTTCCTATACTTGTTGTATATAACTAAACATACCCCACTTCTTTATTTTTCAGGTTGAAAACAATCAGGTGCTGGTGTACTACATTTTTTACGCCAACTTCACCGGTTTATATCTAATATGTTTAACAAGAGTATTCTTCTCAGATTTGCTATTGCTGAAAAATATTTTTTTAGTGCCAATTTTTTCTGTTTGACGGTCAGTAACAGCTGCTCCACCCTCTTTATAGCATACTTCAACAATTTCTTCTTTTAAACTATCGCTTTGTTTTTAATGCCAGCTTGTGTTGACTTTTGTTTCAATGACAGTTTAAACAGCATTGCTTTTTTTGCGGGTTACAAAATAGATATTGTCTTTCGTCCAGGTTGCAAACTGCCTGACTCCTTTTAGTATGTCGGTGAACAATCGGAAGGTGGGGTTCCGGGCAATGGAATCCATGTTTTGCCTTTGTTGTAAGATACCTGCCAGACGTAAGAGGACAGGTGAGCCTTTTTCATTGTCAGAAATGCAATTCCTGAAAATCCCTTTTTGCATTTTACATCAAAATGGAGCTTTTACATGAACCCCGTTTACTTTTACAGCCAACCCTGCCGCCTGGATAATCATATTAGCGGTTGCTTCGTTCGCTGAAATTATCAGCCAGTGCTTTTTACCACAGCTACTAAATCGTTTAACCGCTGCACCTACTTTTTTGCAACCACTTTTCCGTGTTTCAACTCCAATGTTCCCCGAGAATGGAAAACAGGAGAAATTGTAGTGTAATTTTAATAAATAAAAACTCCTGCTCTGATTATAGAACAGGAGTTTTTAGTTGTAGAAATTAGTTATTATTATTTCTTTTCACATTACACCTTTATTTCATCTTCGTTTTTATTCAGAAAATGATATTCTAAAAAGTTGTATGACGATACTGCTTTTACTTTTAATTGTTTTCCATATTTTTTGCTCCATTTTCTACGAAGGGAAGAGAATAACCCTCTTGTAATATATGCTTCCAGATAAGGATGCACACAAAGAGTAACACCAGATTCGTTTTGTTCTTTTAAAATGTACCTTACATTGTTTTCGATTTGGTCCATGAGCAGTATGCTTGCCTGGATTTCGCCGGTGCCTCCACAAGTGGGGCATTTCTCAACAGTAACAATATTCATTTCCGGGCGCACGCGCTGACGGGTGATTTGTATTAATCCAAATTTGGAAGGGGGAAGAATGTTATGTTTTGCTCTATCTTTCGCCATTTCATCCCGCATTTTTTCAAACAATAGTTTGCGATTGTCGGCATTGTGTAAGTCGATGAAGTCAACCACAATGATTCCACCCATGTCGCGCAGACGTAATTGGCGCGCAACTTCAATAGCAGCTTCGAGGTTTATTTCAAAAGCGTTTGTTTCCTGGTTATTGTCGGACTTGGCACGGTTACCGCTATTTACATCTATTACGTGCATGGCTTCGGTATGTTCAACAATAAGGTAGCCGCCCGACTTCATCGTTACTGTTCGTCCAAACAACGCTTTGATTTGACGGTCCACTCCAAAATTATCGAAGATGGGAACAGTCCCTTTGTATAGTTTTAGAATTTTTTCTTTGTCGGGAGCAATGGTTTGAAGATAGGTTTTAATTTCTTCGTACAATGCGGCATCATTGATGTGAATGCTGTTGAAACTTGCGTTAAGCAAATCGCGAAGAATGGCGGATGTTCTGTCTATTTCTCCCAACACTTTTTGAGGAGGCTGGGCAGTACGCAGTGCTTGGTAACAAATTTCCCACTTTCCTATTAAGTCATTCAAATCAGCATCTAAATCAGCTACCGATTTTCCTTCAGCCACCGTACGAATAATTACCCCAAAGTTTTTTGGTTTAATACTCGCCAGCAATCTTTTAAGCCTGGTTTTTTCCTCTGTGGTTTTTATTTTCTGTGAAACAGAAATTTTGTCGGAGAAAGGTATAAGGACAATGTATCGTCCTGCTAAAGAAATTTCGGTGGTAATGCGGGGACCTTTGGTAGAGATAGGCTCCTTGGCAATTTGAATCAATATTTGCTGATTCGCATTGATGATAGTTCCTATTTTGCCATCTTTGGGAATATCGTTTTCCAGCTTAAAATACATTAAGTTGGAAGTGGTTTGTTTGTCCGTTTGCACCAGTTTGGTATATTTGCAAAAGGAATTGGCTTGCGGACCTAAGTCCAAGTAATGCAGAAATGCATCTTTTTCGTATCCAACATCCACAAAGGCTGCATTCAATCCGGGCATTACTTTTTTTACCCGCCCGAGATAAATATCGCCAACCGTATAGTTATTGTTGCTTTTTTCACGATTCAGTTCTACTAATCGTTTGTCATTTAATAAGGCAATAACAACTTCGGAGGGAGTGGAATCAATGATTAATTCGTTGTTCACTCTTTAAGTTTTTAAAAATAAGTACAATCATCCCACCTCGCGCTTTCGGAGAATGCAAAATAATTGTTAATTGATTAATAAGGCTGATTTCGGTTTCCCGAAAAAAACAGAAATATATGTGCACAGATAAACAGAATGGAATTTTCCATCCTGTTCAAAATGTTTCTACTTCACAGAAATAAATCCCGTTAGGGAATTATTTTTTCTTATGTCTGTTCTTTCTCAAACGTTTTTTACGTTTGTGAGTAGCCATTTTATGGCGTTTTCTTTTTTTACCGCTTGGCATTTTTTGTTATTTATTAAATTTATTATTATTTAGACCTCACCCCAGCACCCCTGAAAAAAAGGAGAAGCAGACTGTGAAATACTTTGTAAACGATATTTTAACTACTTGAATTGCTATTTTTGACTTTTTAACTTATTAATATAGCCTTCTATCTCGGTTTTCACTGTTACATCATCCACTCTGGCAAGATATTTTTCCAGGTTTTCAATTGCTTTTGCCTTATCTCCCTTTTGCTGATAGGCATCTGCGAGGTGCAAATAGGCTTCAATGAAATCGGGTTGAATAACTAATACTTTTTCAAAACGCTTTATGGCTCTGTCCCATTGCCCCGATTTTTCGGAAAAAAAAGCGAAATTTAATTGCAGGTCCACGTTATTCGAATCTGTTTTTTCTACTTCTCTCAACATCCCTATTCCCTTCATTGGCTCCGGACTGCCTTCTACATAACAAGCTCCAAGGTTAATCTTTGCTTCCACATTTTTTGGATTCAGCTCAAGTGTCTTTTCAAAACATGCCATTGCTTTGCTGTAAAGCACCGGCTTTTCAGCATCTTTAGCAAACCTGGTAGCGGCATAAAACCGGTTTCCTGCTTCGCTCCAGTTTTTTTCGTTTGGCGATGTCATTGCTGCCTGCTCCATATAATATGCAGCCACAGCCGGTTGTCGCAAACTATCCCATTGGCTGATAATGGTCTCAAAAGCTTTTTTTTTATCAGGAGAAGATTTTACTGCTTCTTCCAAACCAATCATCTCTTTTTTTTGAGACGTGGTTAGACTTGCTTTTGCATTTTCTACCAGGGTCAGCATTCCAGCACCGTTAGGGCTTGAGTGTTCCGAATTTTTCACCTCTTCCTTTTTGGGGATAGTGGTGTTTGCAAATAATAAAAGAACGGTTAATACTATGCTGCCAGAAATTACTGCTATTTGCGTTTTATTTGCTGGCATGTGTTTAATTGTTAAAGTTGATTGTTGAAAAATCTTTATTTCTAATCCGTCAATCAACAATTAAAAATCCTTTTTATCTTTTCTTCGTTTTCACAACCGATTTTTTAACCTCTGTTGCAAATTCCTTTGCCGGTTTAAAGGTTGGAAAATAATGTGCAGGAATAATCACGGCTGTGTTTTTAGAAATATTTCTACCTGTTTTTTCTGCACGTCTTTTTACTATAAAGGTACCGAAACCTCTTAAATAAACGTTTTCTCCATCCACCATTGTTTCTTTCACTGCTTTCATAAATGCTTCTACAGTAGCAGTTATTTCTACCTTCTCCATTCCGGTTTTTTTTGCAATGTCGTTAATAATTTGTGCTTTTGTCATACTCTTTTAAATTGTTTAGAATCAAATAATTAATTACCTGTTTTTTATTTTGGGGTGCAAATATAGTATTTTATCAGATATGCCGAACTTTTATTCCATTTTTAGCTATCTTTTCAATAATTAAAATTTTTAACATAGGTCTGTAATAAAAACGGATATTTGTGCCCGATGAATTCTTTTTCCGAAACAATAATTGACTGGTTCAATCAACACAAACGCGATTTGCCCTGGCGAAACACCAAGAATCCTTATTTAATATGGCTTTCTGAAATTATTTTGCAGCAAACCCGCGTGGAGCAAGGCACCAGTTATTACCTTAAGTTTTCAAAAACATATCCAACCGTTAAACACCTGGCAAAAGCCGATAACGAAGAGGTGATGAAACTCTGGCAGGGACTGGGCTACTATTCCAGGGCAAGAAACCTGCATATCACTGCACAGGTTATAACCCAACTACACAAAGGAAAATTTCCGGTGAAATATGCTGATATTCTTGCTTTGAAGGGAATTGGAGAATATACCGCTGCTGCCATTGCGTCCTTTGCATTTGATAAACCCCATGCTGTGGTTGACGGGAATGTGTTTCGCGTTCTTGCCCGGGTGTATGGAATTGAAACCCCTATTGATTCTTCGCAAGGCAAAAAAGAATTTAATGCGTTGGCAAATCAGTTGCTTGATAAAAAAAATCCGGCATTACATAATCAAGCCATTATGGAATTCGGGGCAATGCATTGCAAACCTGTTTCCCCGAATTGCAATCTTTGTCCATTAAACTCTATATGTTTTGCTTCCCAAAAAGAACTTGTTTCCGAACTTCCTGTTAAATCAAAAACCATTAAAGTTCGCAACAGGTACTTTAATTATATAGTCCTGAATCATAAGGGAACCACTGCAATAAATAAAAGAACAGCAAAGGACATCTGGACTAATCTTTACGATTTTCCGTTAATTGAAACAAATAAAGAATTTAGGGAAGAAGAAATTTTATTAAGTAAAGAATGGAAGAAGTTTATTGGAAGAAATAAATATTCTGTAAAAAGTATTTCTAAAGTTTACAAACACATTTTAAGTCATCAACGGATTTATGCTCGGTTTTTGGAAATAGACTGTATTACTTCTCTCGAAAAAATTATTCCTTCGTCAGCAATAATTATAAAACAAAAAGACATTCATCAATATGCTGTCCCGAGATTGATTGAAATTTACCTGGAAACATAATTCAATTGAATTCGTCATTGCGAGCTTTTCGCGAAGCAACCTGTATATAAATTTTTTATGAGATTGCTTCGCGAAAAGCAATGACGTATGCACTTATAAGAAGAAGCATAAAACTCAATGATGTACGATATCAACTCAAAGTGTACACATATCAACTCAAAGAGTAAACATATCAACTCAAAGTGAACACATATCAACTCAAAGTGTACGCATATTAACTCAAAGTGCACGCATATCAACTCAATGATGTACGATATCAACTGAATGATGTACACTATTCGAATTTTTTTACTTCAAATCCTCTTACTCACGTAATTAAACCGAAGAAAAAGAAGAATAGCTGCCAGTCCAAGTCCCAAAGAAAGACCATACCAAACTCCCTGGACACCTAAATTGAGCTTAAAAGCAAAAATATAACTCATTGGTAAACCTATAATCCAGTAGGCAAAAAGAGTAATATAAGTTGGAATTTTTACATCTTTCATTCCCCTCAAAGCACCCAAACAAACCACCTGCACCCCATCGCTAAGCTGAAAGAAGGCTGCAATAACCACCAGGGAAACGGAAATGGTGATAACGGTGGGTTCGTTACTGAAAATAGTGGGAAGGAAATTTCGGAATACAATAAAACAAATTGCCATTAAACTCATAAATGCAAGGACTATAATTACCGCACTGAATCCTGCTATTCTCACTCCTTCCCTGCTTTTTAAACCCAACTGGTTACCTACCCGAACGGAAGCAGCAGCAGAAAGCCCGGAAGCCATCATATAAGTAGTAGCGGCAATGCTTAATGCAACCTGGTGTGCTGCTTGGGCATCCGGGCTAATCCAGCCTATCATTACTACCGCAAAAGCAAAAGCACCTACTTCGAACACCCATTGCAAACCGGAAGGAACCCCTATTCCCAAAATCTTTTTTGTTAATGTTTTTGTAACTTTCAAGGCATTAAATCCTTTCCAGTATACTTTAAAATGTTTGTTGTAATACACATATATAAACATACCTATTGCCATTACCACGCGGGAAATAAATGTTGCCCAGCAAGCTCCCATTAATCCCATTTTCGGAAAGCCCCAATGCCCGAATATCATGGTATAATTAAGTATAATGTTTACCACATTGGATCCAATGGTAATTAACATTGCGACTCTTGTAAACGAAAGCCCTTCTGTAAATTGTTTAAATCCTGAAAAAATACAAAGCGGAATCATTCCAAGCATCATTACATTCAAAAAAGGAATTGCCATATTCACTACTTCTTCTTTTTGATGAAATAAATGGAGAACGGGCGATGAAACAAAAAGGAGTGCAAACAACAAAATACCCATTACTGTATTGATAATGATGCTGTGTTTAAGCAATGAAGCATTTTCAGAAAAATCCTTTTTACTATCGGCAGCAGCCACCAAAGGGGTAATGCCGTAAGAAACACCTAACCCAAATACCAGTACTAACATGTACAAACTATTGGATAAGGCTACGGCAGCCTGTTGCAAACTACCAATTTGTCCCACCATAGCCGTATCTACCACACCTACCATAATATGCCCCAGTTGGCTAAGAACCACGGGATAGGCAAGTAATAATGTTTTGCGATAACTTGTTAAATAGTTTGGCGATAAAAGCGATTTCATAAGGGGCGCAAAGATATATTTTATAACCTTTAAAAAACCCGTGCAACCTTTTTAACTAAAAAAACGTCTTTATTATTAGCAGATGTGAACTGCAATTTTTAATTTTACACCCTATTAAATAAGTACTTAATAAATAAAAATTATCAAATGAAAAAAATTTTACTTTATCTTGCTGTTACTGTAGTTACTTTAAACGGATTTTGCCAGTCAAAAGTAATTCTTCCCACATTTCAATATGATCAGATGAAATCAAAAGGGCAGTTGCAGCCGGGTGTGGATTATGTTCCTATCGAAAATGTTCACCCCGTAGTGGGTTTGCCTTCTTTACAAAAACCTGTGGAAAAAATGCATTATAAAAGTTCTACAAGTTCTGCTTGCAGTTGCTTGATACCAAATGTGGATACCAACAGCACTTTTAGCATTGCCCCGATTTGCCAGGGCACATGTTTGCCTCCTGATTATAGAAATGATGATGGCTCTTCGGCTGTAATGGCACTACCTTTTAATTTTTGTTTGTATGGAACAAATTATAATTCCTGCTATATAAATAATAATGGTAATATAACCTTTGTAGTTCCATATTCCACATTTACAGGTGCCGCTTTCCCGTCTGCTGCCATTCCTGCAATGGTTGCTCCTTTTTGGGGAGATGTTGATACCAGGAATACTTCAAGTGGTTTGGTTTATTATAAAATTACTCCTACTTACATGATTGTTCAATGGAAAAACGTTGGATATTACAGTACCATGGTTGACAAAATAAACACGTTTCAACTAATAATAACTGATGGAACAGACCCAATTATTCCTACCGGGAATAACATTGCATTTTGTTATGGCGATATGCAATGGACTACAGGAGCGGCTTCGGGTGGAGTTGGCGGATTTGGCGGAACAGCATCCACAGTTGGCATAAATAAAGGAGATGGAGTTAGTTATATTCAAATGGGGCGGTTTGATCAGCCCGGAATTGCTTATGATGGCGGTTATGGAAATAATGATGGAGTAAGCTGGCTGGATAACCAATCGCTTTATTTTAATGTTTGCAGCAGCACCAATATTGCTCCCATTGCAAGCGGTTTAAACAACTGTGATACTATCAAAATATGTGGAAGCGGTGATACTCTTTATCTAAATGGCTTATTCCTGGCTCCTGAAATTGGTCAAAATACCACAATTTCAATTAATCTGAACGGAACACAAAATGCTTCCATTATTAGTAATACTTCCGGAAATTCGGCTGATGCAATAGTAATGATTATTGCTACTGGTGCCAATGCAGGAAACAATGTAATTACTTTTACAGCCACCGATAACGGAATTCCTGTTGGGACTACTGTGGTAAATGTAAATGTATATGTTGATACTACTGGTATTTCAAATTTTAATCCTGTCATCTCGGGTAACCTCGAATTTTGTGACCCGGGAAGTACTGTGCTCACTGTTGCTCCTACTACTTATAATTCGTATGTTTGGAGTACAGGCTCTTATGGTACTTCAATAACTGTGGATACTACCGGCACTTATTATGTTACCGCGAGTTTAAACGGTTGTTATAAATCCACTTCTGTTAATGTAATTTCTCATCTTCCACCTGTTCCTACAATTACAGGTGCCACATTTACCTGCAACGGAAACCCTACAACTATTCTCCTTAGCCAACCTAGTGCATACACAAGTTATACATGGTCGGATGGAAGTACTAATTCATCGCTAATGACGAGTGGAGGAACATATCACATAACAGTTACTGATACTAATGGATGCAGCGGAATGTCACTCCCTATAACTGTTACCAGTTTAACTCCCACAGCTACTATTTCCACCGGAACTATTCCTTTTTGTCCTGGCGACAGTGTAGGATTAACTGCAAATCCAACACCTCCATCAGGTGCAAGTTTTATTTGGAGTAATAGTCAAACAACCCAAACCACAGAAGTAACCACAGCCGGTACTTATTCAGTTATAATTAATTATTTAGCTAACGGGTGTAGTGATACTACTTCTGTTATGGTTACTACTTATAGTACGCCCCTTGCTAATTTTAATGAAACGCCTGCCGGAACTTCCGGTCCAAATGTGGCTGTTAATTTCCATGACCTTTCCACTATTGCTTCGGGTACTATTAATAGTTGGACCTGGAATTTTGGCGATTCCAGTACTGTTTTTCATTACGGGCAGAATCCAATTCATACCTATTCTACTGACGGAACTTATCATGTTACCCTTCGGGTTTGCAGCACCTCCGGCTGTTGCGATACCATTCATTTCGATTACCTGGTAGTTTCCGATATTGTGGTGCCCAATGTATTTACTCCTAACATGCCGGGGGCAAATAATGTCAATCAGTATTTATATTTCAAAAACCTGGAATATTTTCCGGGAACAAAACTGGTGGTGTATAACCGTTGGGGTAACAAAGTGTATCAAAGCGATGACTACCAAAACAACTGGACCGGAGGAGTGCAAACAGACGGGGTGTATTATTATGTGTTAGATAGTCCGAAGTTTAAAGAACCAAGATATGGTTTTGTGCAGTTATTGAGGTAAAATAGTATTAATAAAAAACAAAGAAAAATCCCTTGCATTTTTGTAAGGTTTTTTTTTGAGAAAAAAGAAGGGGCTAATCGAGGGTTAGCCCAAGCGTCCAGGGAAAGAAGAAGCAAATCTAAGGAAAGTGAGGGCAAACCCAAGATTAGCCGAAGCAAATGCAGGGAAAGAAGAACCGAGTCTGTTCAATAAACTGTGTCAAAATATTAATTTTGTCACACAATGAAAAAGAAGAAACAACCATTTAATTTCAAAATCTTCGAAGACGAAGCAATTGAACAATTAAAAAAAGGCAAGCCTCTTGAAGGCAAAGATGGA
>JANYDQ010000306.1 GCA_025363555.1 Bacteroidota bacterium
GTTGCAAATCTCTGCAAAAAAGAAATGCGCGTTTGTAATAAAAGTCTTATTACAGTTCAACATACTACAAACAGGGGGTTCTAACGAAAAGAAAAATAATTAACAGGCAAATAATCAGTAAAACAGCAGGAAAATGCAATACCCCGCTCGCGCGAGTTTGTTTAACTCGTGCGGATTATTAGGTGGCGTCCCGCCACCTTAAAAAAATAAAATATATCCCTACGTCAAAAATTCAAATAGTAGTTAAGGCTTTATTTTTAATACATTTGCAATAAAATAATGTTTAGAATAAAATGTTGGACAAATATAAAACAGAAGCAGGTAAATTATAGTATGTAACCATCACCGTGATAGGAATTAAAAGTGTTGCCGTTATAAATGAGAAGTGCTTTGTTTTGTGGTGGGACACCACAGAACAACCGGAACGAGCGAAAAACGCTCGCGCCAGCCGTTCGCAATTTCACTCGCGCGGGCGGGGATTACAAATCACGAACTCATTGGCTGAGATTGTAAATCACAGCCAGCGGGGGCGGGCGGGTTGTTTTGAGCGAAACAATGATAAGAAAGAGTTAGTAAAAAGGAAAGTTCTTTTATTAATTTCACGACACGAATGTATTAATAAAAACTATTTGAGAAATTAACTGAACAGAAAAAAGATATATTTGTACCCTAATTTTTAAAAATAGAAAAAGAAACATCAATTATAATGAACAGGCAAAAGAGTATGTTTCGGATGGAATAATCGGAGAAACGGAAAAATTTAAACAGAAAGATTTTGACAAATTACTTTAGGAAAACGGACTGTATGATGCCTATGTAAATGACAAACCAAAAAGAGAAATGAAAGATAATGTAAACGATTATTTTAATAAAGGCATAGCCCGGAACATGGAATATTACGGTCTTCTGAATGATAAGAAGTAAGGTGCAGTTTAGAAAACGATTAAAAATAAATGAAATGAAAAAAATAATTTTTCCGGTAATTATGGTACTGGCACTTGCAGGAAGTGTAAGGAGCCAGATAGGGTTGCAGCTATTTAATTTTCGCCCTACAGGCGATTTTGGAATGGCAATGAAACCGGCATGGTCGGCTGAGGTGGGCTTTTATCCCCGATTTGAGGATGACAGACGGATTCGCGTCAACTTTTCTGCTACTTTTATAAAGATGAAACCCCGTATGGATGAGTTTCCTATTTATGCAGTGGATGGCTATGACCACCTGATTCCGGGTAAAGAATCTTTTCAGAAATATAACCTTGGAGAAATAATGGCAGGGATGGACCTGGCAATAGTGAAACAGAAAAAGTTTAACTTTTTTATTGCTTTGGATATTGTTATTGGGGCAGTTGCGGTGAACTATACAGATGAGGTGCAAGGGTTGGAGAACGGATCCTATAGCGGGGGTGGCTATTTAGGCGGGCTTCGGCCCCGCTTAGGTTGTGAATATTTTGTTGCCGACCGGCTTTGCATATTTGCAAACGCAGGCAGGCAGATGCTGATTATAGCCGAACCTCGTGCTAATTCAGCAGCCAACCAATACGGATTGGGAGTTAAATTTTATTTTACAAAATAAGAATATGAAAAAACTGATATTGTTTTTGATGGTGCTACTGACAGCCACAGGCTGCAAAAAAGCACTGAAAGATGTGAATGATTATTTTCCGAAAGTGAGCACCGTGAGTGCCGTGGTTCAGAGCGATGGCTCACTGCTGGTTACAGGCAGTATTATTTCGCAGGGTGCAGCTGAAGTAAAACATTGCGGGGTGTCGCTAAGCACTTCCAATAATCCTGCACTTAACGACCGACAACTGGTTGCTACAGTGGGCAACAGCTTTTCGTGTTCTTATACAGGTTTGAGTGTTGATTCGGTTTATTATGTAAGAGCCTGGGCGGCTAACCGCAATGGTTATGCGCTGGGTAATGTACTTTCGATGGATAGTATAATAGCCTCGCCTGTAACAGCACCCTGTTCACTTACTTCAGGCACCTATAATTTCGGGATTGGCACCGGTACTTCCTCTTTGAGCACATCAAACCCGATTACTGCGGGCACTTCATCGGGTACTTATGTGTTCAGCGCCACAATGGGTTCTTCCTATCACATTAATTATACTTTCGGTTCTCCTGTAACCACAGGTATTTATACCACTTCTACAAGTGCGACCCCGGCAGCCGGCCAGGTAAATATTGAGATTGAAGATTTTACCCCTTTTACAGTGATTGCCGGGAGTTCGGTGTATGTAAACAGGATAAGTCCGGGTGTGTATGATGTTACCACCTGTGCTGTTGCTGCTACTAATGGTTCTACTAATTATTACCTATCGTCCCGAACAACAGCACACGATTAACCCCCGCTGGATGTGATTTGCAATCTTGTCCTTAGAGCATTGGATTTGTAATCCATATTTATTACTTTTACCGCATGGGATTTCATTATAGGATAAACGAAGGTAGAGCACATTTTATAATCATGTTTGTTGCTCAACCCCAGGAATATCTTTTTAGTTCTGCAAGAAATTATGCTGAAATAGAAGGATTAATAAATGTAATATTAATAGAATAGAATGGGATTACAAATCACGAACTCATTGGATGAGATTGCAAATCTCAGCCAGCGGGGCATCGTTATTAATGCCTTATGGGGGAAGAAGCTCTATGGGAATAGACGTGTTTTATGTTCAGAATTTACAACCGATAGTAATTGGAAATGCCTATGGTAATTTTGGAAAAAAGGAATATGGAAATGTATTTGACTATCTTGATTTTGGAGTACGCTCTGTTTATAGCAATACCGATATTATCAAAAATGTATTTACCAACATTTATAATCTTACAGGATATCATGATGGAGGAATACCTACTTCCATTCAAACTGCCGGGGTATGGGGTAAGGGAGTGCCTAAAGCAGGACCTGTTGCTCCTAAACATTTGCTGGTGGGTGGTTTAAGTACTAAAGTAAAAAATTATTTTTACGATTGCCAGAATGGTGTTTACAGTTATGGGTATAATAATGATATATTGTATAACGATTTTATTAACAACCCCACTACTTCTGAAATTTTAC
>JANYDQ010000308.1 GCA_025363555.1 Bacteroidota bacterium
CTGGTTTTTCCGACACCGCAAATCCTGCAGATCTTGCCAAACGGTTGCAATCCCCTTCAACCAAATTGTCAAAAGAGTAATTCGCATTCAATTGAGATTCTACGTTTACTTTTTTTAATCCTGGAATAATAAAAGGGTTACGAATACTATTATTATTCATATCGATCGGCATATTCACAGATGGATTTTTTAACTCCTTCTTACTATTAGTCGGAATTTTTACTGTGTATGGTTTAGAAGTATTATTGAAATTATTCTCCATAATAATACTATACTCCAAGCGGCCTTCTGTACCCAACTCTTTTTTTATTGTTTTTTTAAGAAGGGTAATATAATGTTCTTCCAACCACTCATAGAAAAACTGACTTGGAACCTGTATGGTTAATACGTTACTAGTTAATTTTATTGGTTTTATAGGTTCAAACCAGGTTTTGTAACTTTGTGTACTTACATTGTCTTTTATAATATCGAGACAATTTTGCCATACTTTTGTAAATGATTTCTCCATTCGGTTGGTTAGTGTGAAATATATGTGAAACTTATGTTTATATCTTGTAAATGCAGTGTTTTCGGCTAATGCGGTGTAAATATATACAACTTATTTTATCTTGGGACAATTATTTAAAAATAATTTTATTTTTATTTTCGAATAGCTGTTGTCTATTTGAAATATTTTTTTTAAAAGTTTCAAAAGTTCATTTTCGAAATTTATTTATGTAAATTTAATTCAAATTGAAATTATTTTATGGTTCAAAAGCATTCATTTTATTGATATTTTATTACCTTCTATGTTTTTTCTTCATTCCACAGAAAAAATATTGCTTTTTTAATTCGGGTACAATTATAAGTATTAAAAGGAGATTTAATAAATATAAAATAAAAATATTTTTTCAATTATTTTGTTTTCGAAAGAAATAAAATAGTATTTTATCATCGTTTTAGAAATTGTAAAAATGTAAAAAATATGTATATATCAGAAACAACGGTCCGGGTTCGCTATGCTGAAACAGATAAAATGGGTTATGTGTATTATGGAAATTATATGCAGTATTATGAAATAGGTAGGGTGGAAGCCCTTCGGTCATTGGGAAGTAGCTACAGGGATATGGAGGATAATGGAATAATGTTACCTGTGTTTTTATGTAGCATACAATATTTAAAGCCGGCTTTCTACGATGATTTATTGTTAATTAAAACCATTATTAAAGAGTTGCCAACTGCAAAAATTTTGTTTGAATATGAAATTTATAATCAAAAAAGTGAATTGATTAATACTGCAAGTACTTCATTAGTTTTTATAAATAGAACTACTAATAAGCCTTGTTCGGCTCCCGAGTTTTTTATGCAAAAAATAAAAAAGTTTTTTTGAATTTATTTTTATAATCATTTCTTCATACAATATTTCCATCACGCATGGTTAATTTTCTGTCTGCCATATTTGCAAGTTCCTCGTTATGGGTTACTATAACAAAGGTTTGATTAAATTTTTCTCTCAATGTAAAAAATAATTGATGCAACCCTTTTGCGGTTGTTGAATCTAAATTGCCAGAGGGTTCGTCAGCTAATATCATGGAAGGGTTATTAATTAGTGCTCTTGCCACTGCTACTCGTTGCTGTTCTCCTCCTGATAATTCTAATGGTTTATAGTTTACTCTTTCTCTTAATCCTAGAAAAACTAATAACTCCGTTGCTTTTTTTTCTGCTTCCAATTTTGAAACACCAGCTATGAATGCAGGAAAACAAACATTCTCCAAAGCAGTAAATTCGGGAAGTAAATGATGAAACTGAAAAACGAATCCTATGTTTTTATTTCTGAATTTTGCTAATTTTTTATCGCCCAATGTTGATGTGTTTATATTATTCATTTCCATTATACCACTGTCTGCCTTATCCAAAGTCCCCAGAATGTGTAACAGTGTCGTTTTTCCGGCACCTGAAGCTCCTACAATTGAGATTATTTCTCCTTTATTTATTGTTAATGAAACACCTTTCAACACATTTAGCGTTCCGTATGATTTATAAATGTTTGTTGCTTTTATCATAATGCGGTTTGTGAAAAATTAATTTTTATTTCTTTTTTTTACAAGATAAAGGTAATCGAAATAATACAACACTTTTAATGAAACAATGTTTAGTTGTTTCGAGTTAATTGTGTTTCTGAAATTTTCGGAATAACTGTTTATTACTTTATCACCATCAGTATAAATAGAATTTTTCCAAACTAAATTTAAGGAACTGCCGGGTGCAAACTGCCATTGAAACACCATATCAATATTAAAAGCATTGAAATTAAAATCATGATTCTTATTATAACTAATGTTATCTATTAAATGTCCGTCAGCGGTTAAATCATAAAAACTTCTATAATCCCCTCTTGCCCAATAGTGCCTTCCTCGTAAACTCAACGATAAATTATTCCTGAATAAATAACGAATGGCTAAACTATTGGTGAGATTAGTTAAATATCGAACTCCGAAAATAATAGTACCCCATTCATCCGTATCCACATAACCACGATCGCCATTATCTTTTGTAATTCCACTTGATAAATCGAATGATAATTTGTCAGTAGCACGAATAGTTGGAGATAAAGTTACTCCGTAATATGGATTATATCCGATAGTGGGAGAAATGAGTGCAGTTGTACCTAAATAAAATCGAAATGATATTCGTAATTTTTTTCTTGGATCTGTGTTAATACCAGCATATCCTCTATATCCTGGAGGGCGAACAAATATTCTTCCCGGTGTACGTGCTTCATAATAATCTATCCGGTCGGCTGGTTCTAATTCAGCACCTAAATATATATTGTGTTGCGCTTTTGTATTTGCTCCTGCAAACAGATTTACATAAACACTATTTATCCGATGTGTAGTCAGGTTTTCATTTTCTCCAATAGATATGTTTGCATTGGCATTTAGAAATTTCCCGAAGGGTTTAAATTTCATGAAATTCAAAGAAAACCCATTCTGAGCATAATTCGTTTCGCGGGTTATCCCCATGTCATTATTATTAAATGTTTTATTTACCACTTCTCTGTAAACTCCATATTGAAACCAACCTGTGGTCTTCGAAAACCCAACATCATATTTATAACCATATAAATCTGAATATTGATTTTGAACCGTATCAGTTTTTGAAAACACATTTGTGAGTGCACCACTTCCATTCACATTATAAGTGCTTTTTTTATTATTCAAGCTAAAGCCCGCACCTGTAGCATTCGAATTATTATAATCATGTTTCCTGTTTACATTTGTATTAATTAAATAAACATTTGAACCATGCTGCAATTGCTGATCGAATACAACAATATTATAATTTGAAAAAGGCTCCGTTAATATTTTATGAATATTGCCCAAACTATCTCTGACTGTTGCATACGTATTATCCATTACCGCATTTAATATCCCAACTCCTAATCCATTTGTAGTTCGTCCCGAAAGTTTTGTTGCATTCAATAATTTTGCCTGGTCCGGATTTTTTATTACTATTTTATTTTTACTCGTATCTCTGTATATATTGTAATACCCGCTTGGTCGTCTGCCTATTCTTCGCGAATAAAACAAATCTCCTTTTTGAAACAAATCTGTGCTTTCCTGAAAAAATGGACGTTGGTCACTATAGGTAACTTCAAATGCGGATAAATTTTTTACTACATTATCGCTTTGAACCTGCGAAAAGTCAGGAAGTAAAGTAGCATCTACAGTAAAACTTTCGTTTATTCCATATTTCAAATCCAACCCACCCGTTATATTGGATGAATAATTTGATTCTCCCCTTATATTAGCCGGGTAATGCGATTCGGACAAAGTGAGATAAGGAGAAACTGATAACCTCACCGGTTCTTTAATTCCAGTCAGTCCTTTCAAAAACCCCCAGAATTTTATAGAATTCGACTCGCCTCTAGGCACCATTCCCCATTGGTCTAATTCACCTTTTCGTGTAATGAACCTTGTCACCTGAAATCCCCACAATTGAGTTTCCATGTTCGGAAAACGCAATGCCGAATAAGGAATTTTTATTTCTACTGCCCATCCTTTATCATTTATTTTAACCGCTGATTCCCAAACTGCATTATATAACTGATCTGAAAACCTTGAATCTAACTGAACTCCAGAAGCTGTTACAATGAAATCAAACGCATCCTGCTCTTTATTATAGGTATCAAACACAATTTCGAAATTATCCGCATTCAAATCATCATCTCTGTTTCCCAACTGGTGTGCAATACTATCGGGAGAACTATCATATAACATTGCACCTATATATATAGCTGTATTGTCATACACCATTTTTACTTCTGTTTTTTGTGATGACGATTTATCATAATAGGGGTAACATTGTTTTAAATCACAAATGGTAATAATATTTTGCCACGCATCATCATCTAATATACCATCCACCTTAGGGGATTTCACTGCCCGTTCAATGGTATAACCTTTGCGTACCAGTACTGTATCATTTCCTGCAAAAGCAAATGTATTTACAGTAAGCAAATAAAATATAACAAACGCCACCTTTTTCATAATGTGTAAATATATTGTAAATATTTATTTCTCTGAAAATTATTTTAATAAATGGTTAATGAAGATGATTAACGGTAAGCCGGAGGGAGTCTTTTTTATACTTTAATTCTCAATAATTAAGTATCCGTTCCTATATTTGCAATCTTTAATAATTTAAAATCCAATAACAAAAACCTAACATCTGATAAATGAATATTCTTTCAGCAAAAAATATTGTAAAGCGGTACGCAAGTCATACTGCATTAAATGATGTAACGATGGAAATTCCACGACAAAGTATTTTTGGTTTGCTCGGACCCAATGGGGCAGGCAAAACTTCGCTTATCCGTATTATCAATCAAATCACAGGTCCGGATAGTGGTGAATTGTTTTTTGAAGGCGAAAAGTTGTCTCAAAAACATGTGGAGCAGATTGGTTATTTGCCTGAAGAAAGAGGATTGTATAAAAAAATGGCGGTAGGCGAACAGGCTTTGTACCTGGCTCAACTTAAAGGCATGAGTAAACCGGAAGCAAAACGTAAACTTAAGGAGTGGTTTGAAAAATTTGAAATAGATGCGTGGTGGAATAAAAAAGTAGAAGAGCTCTCGAAAGGTATGCAGCAAAAGGTTCAGTTTATTGTTACTGTTCTTCATGAGCCTAAATTACTGATATTGGATGAACCGTTCAGCGGTTTCGATCCTATTAACGCAAACTTAATCAAAAATGAAATCCTGGATTTGAAAAAGAAAGGTTCTACTATTTTATTTTCCACTCACAATATGGGGTCAGTAGAAGAACTTTGTGATAATATTGCCTTGATAAATAAATCAACAAAAATACTGGATGGCTCGGTAAAAGAAATTCGTAAGCAATACAAAACAAATATTTTTGAACTTGAATTTACAGGCAATATGATGGGATTTACCAATGCCATGTGGACGGGAGCCGAGCTTTTGGAACACAATACAGATGGAGAGCACAACAAGGCAAAGGTAAAGTTGCTAGGAAATACTTCGAGTAATGATTTGCTCCAGGCAATAATTCCTGTGGCGAAAATTCAATCATTCAGAGAAATAGTACCGAGTATGAATGACATTTTTATTAAAGTAGTGGGTGATGAAAATAGTATTGGGACACAAAGTAATTTTACTGAATAAATTTTACGAATTACGAATCTTTACAAATTTACAAATCGAAACTTACGGGTAACTTATAAATACTCATTCGTAAATTTGTATTTATTTGTAATTTGTAAACAATCAAAATATAAAAAAATATACCATGAGCAAAATATCTTTAATAATAAAACGTGAATACCTGTCGAGGGTAAGGAAAAAATCATTTATCGTAATGACTATCCTGGGACCAATACTTATGGCAGGTATTGGAATCGTACCTGTTTATCTGTCAATGCAAAAAACAGAAACACAAAAAATAGAAGTGATAGATGAAAGCACATTATTTATTGATTTGATTCCGCAAAAGGACATAGCTCATTTCGATTATCCGCCAATAAGTATTCAGGATGCACGTGCTGGCTTTTTTGATACGGAATACGATGCTATTCTTTACATCCCTAAAGTGGTTTTAAACGGGGGACAGAATGGAATTAATTTATTTTATAAAAAGCAATTGAGCAACGAAATTCGGGGATATATAGAAGAAACATTAGGGAAGATGATTTTTAATGTAATGCTTGCAAAAAACAAAGTGGATTTGAATTTCATAAAAGATGCAAAAGAAAAATCAACGTTTTCGATGATTACAACTCGGGTGGATGAACAGGGAAAAGATAAAAAAACAAATACAGGATTAAACATTGCCATTGGATTAGTATGTGCTTTTTTAATTTACTTTTTTATTTTTCTTTATGGTGTGCAGGTAATGCGAGGAGTGATGGAAGAAAAAACCAGTCGGATTGTAGAGGTTATTTTATCATCTGTTAAACCATTTCAATTAATGATGGGTAAAATTGTAGGAATAGCATTGGTTGGTTTAACTCAATTTTTGCTTTGGGTAATCTTAACTGGTACTCTGTATTCGGTTGCTACGGCTACAATATTGAAGGGAATTGACATGAAACAAATTCAAAAGAAAGAACAAATTATTAAAGTAGGAGCCGATTTGAATGTTTCTGAAATGAAACAAAACTCCAAAGCAGATGAAATGACCCAATTGTGGAACGATTTCAAAAGCGTAAACATGGTTCAAATTCTTTTTTGTTTTCTGTTTTATTTTCTTGCCGGATATTTATTGTACAGTGCCTTATTTGCTGCTGTGGGCTCCGCAGTGGACAGTGAAGCCGACACACAACAATTTATGATGCCTATTACCATTCCTCTCATTTTATCTTTTGTAGTGGCACAAACTATTATTCAGAACCCTGAAAGCCCTATGGCTTTTTGGTTTTCTATGATACCGTTAACTTCCCCGATTGTTATGATGGTTCGTTTGCCATTCGGTGTTCCTGCATGGCAATTATGGTTATCAATGAGTTTCCTTATTCTTGGATTCCTATTCACCACCTGGATTGCAGGGCGAATCTACCGTACCGGAATTTTAATGTATGGTAAAAAAGTTACCTGGAAAGAACTTGGCAAATGGCTCTTTTATAAAGGATGAGAATTGCAATTATTGATTTAGGAACTAACACATTTAACATACTTATCGTAAAAGTCAACCATGTTAAATCATACACTCATTTGTATCAATCAAAAATTTCTGTAAAACTGGGTGAAGGTGGCATAAATAAAAATTATATTGAAGTGCTTCCGTTTCAACGAGGTATTGAAGGATTAAAAACCTATAAGCAAACAATGGAACGTTTTTATGTTCAAAAAGTTTTTGCATTTGCTACATCTGCCATTCGAATGGCTTCAAACGGAAAAGATTTTTTAGAAGCAGCAAAGCAGGAAACAGGCATAGATGTAACAATTATTTCGGGCGAAAAAGAAGCCGAGTTGATATATTACGGAGTAAGAAATGCGCTTCAATTAACAAACGAAACTTCTTTAATCATTGATATTGGAGGAGGAAGCACAGAATTTATTATTGCAAATAAAAATATAATTTTCTGGAAACAAAGTTTTTTATTAGGCGCAGCCAGGCTATTAGAAATGTTCACTCCTTCCGACAGGATAAAAGAAAAAGAACTTTTGGAAGTAGTAAATTATTTATCAGGTGAATTAAAACCTTTGTTCGAAGCCATAAAAAAATATCCCATTACTGAGTTAATCGGCTCATCCGGTTCATTCGATTCGCTTGCAGAAATGATTGCACATAAATTTTATACACCTGAAATTCTTAAAAAGAAAACAGAATATGTTTTTGATTTGAAAGACTTCAAAATTATTTATGAAATGATAATAAAATCGAACAATGCAGAACGAATACAAATAAAAGGTTTAATCGAAATGAGGGTGGATATGATTGTCATCTCAAGTATTATCGTCAACTTTGTTCTCCAATCTTTTAATATTTCAAAAATGCGATTATCCACTTACGCATTAAAAGAAGGAATGCTGTATGAAATTATGAACTCTAAAATCTAAATCTGAAATCTTAAATTTAACTTATGGCAAAAATATTAATTATTGACGATGAAAAAAGTATACGCAAAACACTTCGCGAAATACTGGAGTACGAAAAATACCAGGTGGAAGAAGCTGCAGACGGGGCAGAAGGACTAGCACTGATTCAGAAAAATCAATACGATATTATTCTCTGCGACATTAAAATGCCGAAGATGGACGGAATAGAACTGCTCGAAAAAGTAATGCAGTTGTCGGTGGATACTCCCCTAGTGATGATTTCCGGGCACGGTAATATCGAAACCGCAGTTGAAGCAGTAAAAAAAGGAGCTTTTGATTTCATTGCAAAACCACTCGACTTAAACCGCCTGCTGGTAACCATTCGCAATGCCATGGACAAATCCACATTGGTAACGGAAACAAAAGTGCTCAAGAAAAAAGTAAACAAAACGTTTGACATGATTGGCAATTCAAAAGCTATCATCCAAATCCAGGAAATGATAGAACGCGTTGCGCCAACGGATGCAAGAGTATTGATAACAGGCGGAAACGGAAGCGGAAAAGAATTAGTAGCCCGCTGGCTTCACGAAAAAAGCAACCGTTCTGCCGCACCTTTAATAGAAGTTAATTGCGCAGCTATACCCGGAGAGTTAATAGAATCTGAATTATTCGGACACGAAAAAGGTGCGTTTACTTCTGCTATCAATCAGCGGAAAGGGAAGTTTGAACAGGCAGAAGGAGGAACTATATTTTTGGATGAAATAGGTGATATGTCCCTTTCCGCACAGGCAAAGGTATTGCGTGCATTGCAGGAAAATAAAATAACGAGAGTGGGTGGTGAAAAAGAAATTAAAGTAAATGTGCGGGTTATAGCTGCCACGAACAAAGATTTGAAAAAAGAAATTGCTTCGGGAAATTTTAGAGAAGATTTATATCATCGGCTTTCTGTTATTCTTATTCATGTTCCCAGTCTTAATGACCGGAAAGATGATATTCCTATGTTGGCAGAGCATTTTCTTAAACTCATTTGCCAGGAACACGGTATGCCGCTCAAAACACTCACCAAAGACGCAATTAAAGAACTTCAAAAAATAAACTGGACTGGAAACATCCGCGAATTTCGCAATGTGGTGGAGCGGTTAATTATTCTTTGCGATAAAACCATTACTGAAAAAGATGTCATTGCTTATGTTAAACCCAAATAGACAATTCGTTTTTGGTTTGTTTTTTATGCGGTAGTGGTTAAAATAGGTTTTTATTCTTTTACCAACCGCATTGATAACACAGGATGTATTTCTCTTCCATTCATTGCCATTCCTTTTTGCCCATGCACGGTGTCGAAAAATCCGGTGCCTGTAATTTTTACCATTACGTGCTTGTGCAGGTAAGTAAAAGTAGTTGTTGGTTTTCCAATAGTAGTAACAAACCATTCGTCCAGGTTTTTCATTTGCAAATAGCGGCTTGTTTTTCTTACACTTTGGCATTGGGAGCTTATTATTTCCGCTACCATCATCTCTTTGGTTTTTAAATCCTGAATAATAATATGAATGTCTTTATCATCTGCCTGTTTTTTATAAGCTATGATATAACAGGTGAGTGCATATACAGTATCTTCTGATTTCATTCTGTAGGTTGGTTCTCTTTTGGGTGCAGGCAGCCTGCACTGCTCATGTACGGTAGTTTTAACGGTATGAGAAAAATTAATAAGCAACGTATCGTAATCGGAAAGTGTTTTTACATCCCATCTTCTTTCTCCGCAATCCTGCGCGGTAACAGAGAAAGAGAAAGCAAAAAGAAAAAGGGTGAAAATTATTCGAGGTTTAATAATAGTCATAAAAAATTAAAAGACATTACAGGAATATAAGAAGCCCGTAATAACCGCAACTCTAAATTATTAATTGTGTAATAAAAAAATGATGTAAACCTTAATTTTACTTCCTTACAACTTTTATAGTTTTGCTTTTGCCTTCCTTACCTTTTATTGTTGCAAAATATATGCCCATTTCCAGTTTAGAAATATCTATTGTTAGTTCCTGGTTATTCAATACAGTAAGCAATACATTTTGCCCTATTACATTTGTTAATGTAAAAACAGAATTTGAGCCAAAACTATGTTTAATAATAATATTGGTTTCAGCAGGATTGGGATAAATGGAAATAAAAGATGAATTATTATTTTCAGATATGCTGGTTGTTGTTGCTAAACTTTGGTCATAATGCGAACGAATTACTATTGTTTTAGAGGTTGTTTCCACAGGAAGTCCATTATCAGTAGCAGTTATAGTAACAAAATGTAAACCAGGGGCAATACCCATCACTTTAAAACTACAGGCGTATTCTTTATATTCGGGTGTATTGGTTGTCATCACGTATGATAAATTAGCAGCATCAGGACTTGTAATTGTAGTGGTTACGGTTTGCCCGCTTTCAGGAGTTGCGGCACCTAAAGTAAACTGGACGGAATCAATAATCATGGTATGAGTGGTGTCTCCGGTGAACACATCAATAGTATCACAAATATTATTATTTATAATAACAGGAGGAATATTTGAAGAAGAAGTGGTATTAAAATAAACTCCGATATTATCCAGCCAATCCACTTTATCATTTGTATTGTAAGGTCCATCAAATGCAACACCTGCACTATCAAACCTGCCAACCTGGAAATAACTTATTCCATCACCTTTATTTACACCAACAGTAGCTGCAATACCCCCAAAACCATTAATGCCCTGTGAAGCAGCTCCTGTTGTCCATTGCATATCACCATAACAGAAGGCAGAATTTTTTCCTGAGGGTAGTATTGTATCATTCCCGTCTGTTAATATTAATTGGAACGAATTGAGTTTATCAGCCATTGATGCAAAATATCCAACATTGTCCCATTTTACAATTATATGCGTTGGTGTAATTTTATAATAAACTAATCCTGATCCACTATTTCGAGTATCCACATCAGCCCAAAAGGGTGCGCTCATTATAAAATTAGTACTAGGAAAACCAACAGCGGAAAATGTGTAAAAAGAACTACCAAAAGACACATTGCCATTGTTATTAATGTATAATGAGTTATATGTTGTTCCATATAAATTGAAATTGAAAGGTAATGCAATTAAAGGAGTGGAACCATCATCGTTTCTATAATCAGGAGGAGTGCCGTTAGTAAATGGCGCAACTATAAATGTGGAATCTAAAGGAACCATGCAACTACAAATACTACTGGCAGAACGCATACCACTATTCTGATAATGAATAGGGTTACCTGGTGGAGTTATATCTGTAAAAACATAATTTGCTGATGGGTTTAAAAGATGATTTTGTTTTAAAACATCATATTGATGGGAGGTTATGTTCACATTATTCTGGGCAGAAGCAAAGAGAGAAAGTGAACAAGCGAATACAAGTAAAAGTTTTTTCATGATAGATTGAAATTAGATTGTGAATTCAGTCTGCTAAAGTACTCAATTATTTTATAAGGCATAACAACTTTACTCAACTGAATTTTAAAAGATATTTTTCACACTCTTCACTATTGGCAGGAACTGCTTTTATGATTTCAAGAAAATCTTTTATTGATTTTTGTTTCATTAATACCTTTTTTAATAAAAAATAATTTTTGCAGTAGTATTGATTCTTTAACAAATAGGCATTGTTTACAGTAAAGTTAAACCGGTCGTTTTGAAAGGTATTACATTCTTTCAGTATGGTTTTCATCATTCTGTCGCATTGATTATTTAATACAATTACTTTGCCTGGCTTTTCATTTATCTTTGATATATATTTATTCAAACACCAGTATATATTTTCATTGTGCTCCAATTGTTGTTTGGCAGCATTCAAATCAAGTTGTTTATTGGTTTTAAAAAAATCAAGTGTGCCGTAATTACCAATTACATCACACAAAGCTTCATTAAAATCGTAAGGTATTTTTATTTCCTGTTGAGATAAATAATTATGAATCAATTCATGAAAAATAATAAAAGATTCGGCTTCTAAAGGGTATGATAAGAATCGCTTATTTAACATTGCCGAAGAGTTGGCGTAGGTTTTATAACAAAACGTTTGGTAGCCCTTTAGTTTTAAGCTGTCGCTTTTCCTTCCTGCAAACATTTCATCGGTATTGCAAAAATATAAATCACTATACCCAGGCGGAGTTTTTATCTTATCTGGTAACGAAACATAAAGATAGACATAGGGTTTATCCATCTCCATGCTTTTGGTATAAAAATCGCCTTTCAGGTGAACACCTATTTCCTTAAAAGCAAATTGTTTTACCTTTTCAATAAATTTAAGAGAATCGAAAGCAGTTGCGGAGGAAAAGAGGCAACTGCCTTGAAGTAAAATAAAAAAAAGAAATCGCACTATTCTTTTACTGTTTAATCAACTTAATAGTTTGATTCGAACTTTGGTGTTGTACTTTCAGAAAATATAATCCTGAAGGTAGTTCTGAAAAGTCTTTTTCTTCTATGTGTTTTCCTGCAAATATAATTTGCCCGATAGCATTATACATTTCATAATTTTCGTTTCCTTTATTATTTTGAATACTTAACTTATTTGTAAATGGGTTAGGAAAAACAGTAATGGTTTCCATCAAGGGAAGGGCAGTTACTCCTGAAGTCCCCCATGAAATGCGCATGTAGCCGCCCGCACCTGTTCCGGCACCGCCACCGTTTCCATTAGCACCACCACCTCCGCCACCATATACAGCACCATTAGCCGAAGGATTCGTTACACTACAATTATTATCTGTAAATCCTGCCCCTTTTCCTCCATTGCCTCCGGGAGCACCGCCCCCATTGCCACCGCTACCTCCGGGGGTTAAACAATTATTTCCATTCCACGAAATGGTGTTTCCCCCATTAGAACCATTGGCAACAGAACCTGCGGCACCACCACCGCCTCCGCCAAAATAAGTATAATAACCTCCGCCTCCGTTTCCGCCATTTCGGTTCGACAGTGTTCCGCTTATACCAACGCCACCTGCGCCTCCTCCGCCAATATTAGGATTGGCAACAGTAGTGCCGTTAGCTCCGTAAGTGGCTATTATAGGAAGGCTCGATATTGTTGTATTTGTTGAAGTACCACCTGTACCGATAGTGATGGCTAAGGAGGATAAGGGAGTAACCGGATATATTCCGAGGGCGTAACCGCCACCACCTCCGCCACCACCACCGTTCGAGCCGCCCGTGCCTCCTTCGCCAACTGCTTCCACTGTAATGGAAGTAATTCCGGAAGGAACAGTAAAACTGCCTGACGTAGTAAATACCTGTGAGCCTGCCTGGCCAAAAACAGTAGTACTTAACAAAGTAACCATTATTAGGGTAATTATTTTTTTCATGGTGTTGGGGTTATATAGGTTTAATTATTTAATAAACATTAAGCAAATTTTTTCTCCATTGCCTGCATTACTTCCACCAGTGCGTTCACACTTTCTAATGGAAGTGCATTGTATAACGAAGCCCTGTAACCACCCACATCACGGTGTCCTCGCAAACCACTAAGGTTGGCTTCTTTGGCAAGTTTGTCAAACTCGGCTTCGAGTTCAGGTTTGTGCATTACAAAAGTTACATTCATGTTCGAGCGGTCTTCAGCAGCTGTAGTTCCCACAAACAAGGAGTTCCGGTCAATTTCAGTATATAAGGTCCGGGCTTTGTTGTCATTTAATTTCTCCATCCAGTCAATACCTCCGTTGTTTTTGAGCCATCTCAAGGTGAGCATGGAAACATAAATGGGAAATACAGGAGGAGTGTTGTACATGCTGTCGCCTTTGATGTGTACCTGGTAATCCAGCATCGAAAGCATTTTTCTCCCGGTTTTTCCTAACACACGTTCGTCCACAGCTATCATGGTTGCCCCGGCAGGTCCCATGTTTTTTTGGGCTCCGGCATAGATGAGTGCAAAATCATTTCCATTCACTTTTCTGCTGAAAATATCGCTGCTCATGTCGCACACCAATGGTACTGAGGTTTTTGGAAAGTGTTTCATTTGAGTTCCGTAAATGGTATTGTTGGAGGTAATGTGAAGATAGTCCAGTGTGGACGGTATTTCAAAACCTTTAGGGATGTATGTATATTTTTTATCTTCCGAAGATGCAACTACCAGCGTGTTTCCAATCATCTTTGCTTCTTTAATTGCTTTGCTTGCCCAAACGCCTGTGTTCATATATCCGGCAGTACCTTCTGTGCGAAGTAAGTTATAAGGAACCATAGCAAATTGCAAACTGGCACCGCCACCTAAAAATAACACTTTGTAATTGTCGTTCAGTCCCAAAAGCTCTTTTACCAATGCTCTCGCCTCATCCATTACCCGTTCAAAGTTTTTGCTGCGATGAGAAATTTCTAATAAAGAAAGATGCAGGTTATCAAAATCAATACATGCTTCCGATGCTTCTTTTAATACTTCAGCAGGAAGTATTCCGGGTCCTGCGCTAAAATTGTGAACTTTTGTCATATTAGTTTTTTTAATTGTGTACTGTTTTTAATTGAAAATAACGGGGGTGAAATTAAGAATAATTGATGGAGAAGTGGTTTAAATTTTATCAAATAAAATAACAGGCAAAACATCTTTTTCAACCAATAATAGTTTGCTGTTTCTATTTGGTTCTGGTTGTAAAGTTTGTAATTTCCGCCTTTGTTGGTGTTTTCACCAACAAACAGACAAGGTTAAAAATTAATACTTTTTTATTTTAAGCGTTTGTTGGTGAAAACACCAACAAACGCAGCTTTTCTGATAACTTTAAAGAAACACCAACAAGGGCCAAACGGCTAAAAAAAAATTCTATGTTAGTTGCAGTTGTTTCTTTCGTGTCGCGTGTTTCAAGTGTCATTGTATTATTATTTTTTTGTTAGTTATGTTCTTTTTTTCGTCCGTTGTCTGCACAAAATAAACCCCAGCATTCATTTCTCCTTTTTCTATTACAAGTTGTCTGCCTGTAAAGTTTATTATTTTAATTTCTTTTCCAATTAGGTCTAATATTTTTATTGTGGTGTTTGTTTGTTGTTCGGAAAATAAAATGGTTGTTTGGAAAATGAAAGGGTTTGGATAAATGGAAATGTTTTCAGCCAAGATATTTTCTTCTATGCCTGTGAGGTTATCAAGTTTTGCAGTAAAAGCATCAAACGAACCTGCACTTGAATTTGTCAATGTAGTACTTCCAAATGCTATGCTGTTACTTAAAAATCCACCTGTTATTATTATGTTTTGATTATTGTCTAAAGTAATACCACTTGCAATATCAGCGTCCGTTCCGCCACAACTTGTTGCCCAAATGGGATTACCTGAAGAATCATATTCGGCAATGTAGATGTCGTATGCCCAATTTGTATTGGTAAGTGTTGTAGTTCCAAACACAATTGTTGTTCCGTCAAAATATCCAGTAATGTAAGAATTGCCTTGCGGGTCTATGCTAATAGAATTACCCTTTGCATTCAAACTCAAACCTCCTGCACATTTTGCCCAAATAACATTTCCTGAACTGTTATATTTTACAATAAATACTCCAGGGTTTGAAAGAGTAATGCTACCAAAGGTCATTGTAGATGAGCCCATAGTCCCCGTAATATATGTATTTCCAATGGCATCTGCTTTAATACTGTTACCTTGCCCGCCATCATTTACTCCCGCACTTTTTGCCCATACTACGCTACCCGAAGTATTATATTTAGTTACAAAAAAATTATCTGTTCCCCCTGTATTAGTTAATGAAATACTTCCAAATAGAATTGGGCTACTTAAATAATATCCTGTTATATAAGCATTTCCGCTAGTGTCAACAGAAACGGATGTTGCCCCATCTGAATAAATACTTCCTCCTGCATTATCAGCCCATAATACATTTCCATTAGTATCACATTTTACAAGAAACACATCACTGCCACCTACATTTGTCAAGGTGCTACTTCCAAATGATGCGCTACTACTTGTATAAGCACCAGTAATATATACGTTACCATTTATATCAGTCGCTATTCCATATCCCCATTCATTAGATGTTCCGCCATAATTTTTTGCCCAAATCGCACTTCCCGAAGAGTTATATTTAACTACAAATACATCACTTCCTCCAAAGTTTGTTAGTGTAAAAGAACCAAATGTAATAGAAGGGCTACTGAAACTTCCTGTTATATAAATATTCCCATTGACATCAACTGCGACACTTTCGCCAAAGGCATCATTTGCTCCGCCTGCACTTTTCGCCCAAAGTGCACCGCCCGAAGCATTGTATTTTACAACAAAAACATTATTATTATTCCCTCCATTTGTAACTGTAATTCCTCCAAATGTTATATTAGCACTTCTAAAGTGCCCAACAATAATACTGTTTCCATTACTGTCGCAATCAATTCCGTTGGCACTAGAACCTAAACCGCTTGCGGTTGCGTTTTTTGCCCAAGCCCAATTTGTTACTTGAGAAAAACAATTTGATATTAACAGGACTGTTGTTGTAAGAAGTAGAATTTTTTTCATTTGTTTTATTTAGTTGTTTGTCTTTCCGTTTTAGCTCGTCTGTGTCACGTTAGCTCGTTCCCCAGCATTACTGATAACTTGTTTATACCAGTCCTGCTTTCTCCAAAAGGTTCGGTTATCCACCCAATATAGGGTGGTAAACAGTACCTTTTTTGTTTTTCATGGTTCGGTAATCCTCCGGCAAATGTACAACTATTATATATCCAAATCATCTAAAGAGTTTATTTTCATCTCGTTTACAAATATACTTCCTTTTCCTTTCTCCAAAATCTTTTTTATATTTATACCTTAACTATTATTAAAGGCGGGACGCCACCTAATAATTGCCACGAGAATTAGTATGGATTTTCGGGCGGAAAGATTTTTAAGCAGCCAAACCAATTGAAAAATGATTTTACTTTGCACCCGGTTATCGTTCATTAATGTATTGGTTGTTTTACAAA
>JANYDQ010000313.1 GCA_025363555.1 Bacteroidota bacterium
TGAATGGATAAAAAATGATTTTTGGGTTGGGGATATGATTATTGCCTTCGGCAATTATGATTTTGGATAATTCTAATAGTATTGTTGTTTGAAGTAGGGGGTATGATGGAACGCGGATTATTATGATTGAATGGATAAAAAATGATTTTTGGGTTGGAGATATGATTATTGCCTTCGGCAATTATGATTTTGGATAATTCTAATAGTATTGTTGTTTTAGGTGAAGTAGGGGGTGTGATGGAACGCGGATTATTATGATTGAATGGATAAAAAATGATTTTAACTGGAACACGCATTTTTAGGATTAGAAAATATTTATTCGGTGCTTTATGCCATATTATGCAAATTGCTTAATCGAATAATTATTTAATCATCTGAAAAAATAGTACAATGAAAAAACTGAAATGCCGGGTTTTAACAAATGGAACAAACCTTGAATTTGAAACAACAGCAGAGGAAATTACTGAAAACGGGGTATCTTATTTCAAAATAAAAAAGCCCCAAGGAATGCAATGCGGCAGCCAATTGCCGGATGAGATAATCATAAATCTTCCCGGTTTGGTTCTGCCATCAATAGCAGAACCGGCAGTTAATTTGAGAAGGGGCAGGAACAATTTCAGTGTCCCGGTTTCGTTTATCAGTTATTTCCAGTCGGAAAGCCGCCTGGCTACTGTTTATTACACCAATGGAAAAAAAGCAGTAATTGATGATAGCATTGAAGTTCTTGTAAAATCAATACTTCCACAAAAGTTGTTTTTTAAAATCCGCAGCAATACTATTGTTTCAAGGGCTGATATAAAAGAAATAGATTTTGCAGCAGCTGAATGGCTTACATTAACTAATGCACCCGACACCCTGTTCAGTATTGCCGTTAGAGAAAGAGTAGCATTTTTGCTTTGGTACTATAACGTGTAGTGCGTCCATTTCGGCTAAACGTTTCGTTTAGCCGAAATATTTCTTACATATAGTTTAGAATTTTACTTTTGAACCATTAAAAGATTTCAAATTCTATTTAAGTATAAACCAACAATTAAATCAAAAAAAACATGAGTGTATTTCAAAAATTTGAAGTAGTGGTGAAGATGCCTAATGAGGTGCCCAGGCAGATTGTAAAATGCAATGCCATCAAGGCAGGAGTTTCAACAAGCACCTATTACCCTTTACCCAACCCGACAATCACGGTCTTTAATAATCATATTAAAGGTGCTGCCGATGCAGAGGCAGGAACTGAAACCGTACCTCCCACTGTAACTATTGACAATCGCGACATTGCAGTGAATACCATGTTGGCAGACGTTGAATCGTACCGCCTTGCCTGCCAGGACCTGGTGGATGGTGCTCCGAATGAAGCTGCAGCACGGGCAATTGCTCAAAGCTTTAGCATGGAACTCAAAGCCATCACATCTCGCGGTGTGCGCCAGGACAAAATTGTGCAAGGCACCGCAGGAGGTACTGCTATCTATTATATGCTGGGCAAAGGTCCTCACCAGCTTCAAATCAGTTACGATGCCGGTGCTACCCGTGAGGGCCTTGACCCTTCAAGGTCGGGAAAAACTACGTTAACTGGTTTGATACCAAACAAAAACTTCTGGTTACGGAACAGGCAAATGCTCACCAAAGGACGGTATTCGGAGTGGACACAATGGCAAAAATATTCTATCCGCGACATCTGTTAATGGTTAGCTGTAGTTTTTGGGATGATAAAGGATTAGTTTAGCACCTTTTCTTTCTTAAAAGAGGTTTCTCAAATTAAATGAGAAACCTTTTTTTGTTAAACTCTTTGCTTATAAACGAAATTACAGACCATATTTATCAAGTCGGAGACTATACTTGACAAATCAAGTCTCCGATTTGATAAATATGGAAGAACTTTTGACATATATAGTCTTCGATTTGATAAATCGGGCAAACTTTTGACAAATCAGGTTTCCGATTTGATTAATAAGGACGGACATTTGATAAATAAAGTCTCCGACTTGATAAATAGGGACAGACTTTTGATAAGTATGGTCTCCGATTTGATAAGAATGGTCTCCGATTTAAGAAATGAGGTTTGACGGGCTGTTTGGAGGGACTAATAGGTAATTTTTGATAAAAGAGAGAGAAAAAGGGAGGTTTTTGTTTTGGTTTTTAAAAAGGAAGCTGGATGAATTGGCAAAAACCAGGAGAATAATAATGAGGGAATATTTTAAAAGGAGTGGGGGATTTTTTTATATTTGTATGGAAATGAGTAACTCTTATTTTGAAGGTGGGGATAATAACTGTTATCTGCAACCTTAACGCTCCGAACAAACGATAGTGCTAACATCAAACATACAGCTCCGCAACAATGGACAAGGACAAGGAAAAACAAATTGACATTCTGATAAACGAAACCAATAACAGGCGGAGTGAAATTAACTTGTATGTGAAGGATATTAATTATTGTCTTTTTTCATTTATTGCTTCGCTGGCTTTGTTTGGCAGTTTGTATTTGAATATGGCTTTCAAAGAAGATGTATCAAAAAATGAATACATAAACCTTTTAGCATTTATCATTAGCCAAATTGAGTTTATCATTCTTGTTTTAGCAATGTCATTACTTGCTGGAATTGCGACCAGTGTTGCTCACATAAGTCATTTAGAAAATAAAATCAATTCAATTGCGGAAGAACATCTTGTTTTTTGGGAAAGTAAATTATCATATAGAGAATGGACAAATGGTGCTCTAATATTCATACACGGGTTAATTTATGTTTTTTGTCTTTTTGTGTTTGGCTGTTTAATATATGTTTCAAATATCAAAATTCATTGTGTCTATTTAATAATCCAAATTGTTGAAATAATTATTGGAATTGGAATAATGCTGTACATCAAAGATGAGCGTTCAAGAGTCATAAAATTCATAGAGGAAATACAAAACGAGTATCAAACTAAAAACAATCCGACAGTGCAATGAATGTAAATCGCTTCGGACAA
>JANYDQ010000321.1 GCA_025363555.1 Bacteroidota bacterium
GTTGATTATGATAAAACCGATAACAGTCTTTACACGTTGGGAACCAAAGGCATCCTTTACAAAGGTTTGCCTGATAGTGCAGGCTGGCAAACTACCAACGACCGAATTGCTTTTAAAAACAATATTCTTAAAGTAATTAAAAATGGAGCAGGAAATAAACGGATTATTACAGCACTTGGTTTAAATATGATGTACTCGGATGATGATGGTGTTACCTATACAGCGGCTTCCGGGATTTCTTACCCTATAGCCTGGGGAGGAAACAACCCTTACGAAATAGAATCGTTGACAGATACCACCACCAATAGTACTACTCTTTATTTATCTACCATTGCATGGGACCCTTCGCCATGGGCTGCCCGTTACTGGCTATATTCATCCACCGATTACGGTGTGTCGTGGCAACAGATATATACTTTCCCCACAGGAGGAAGCAACAAGCGGTTGCGTTTCTGGAAGCCAAACGGACAGGAAAATTTTGTGTATGCACTTTTCAATCAAAGTGCTGGCAGCACATCCACACTCTATTCTATAAGTGGCGCTAACACTGTCGGAATTGTGGATACAACCACCACTTTACCTGTCAATACAAATTTATTATTTTCCGGAAATTTTCAAGGACTATCCACCACCCTTTATGCCATTACAAATGGAACGGATGTTTACAAATCAACAGATATAGGTATTACGTGGGTCAATATTTCCACATTGCCTGCCTCTGCCAGCACCCTTGCGGTGTGTCCCACTAATGCCAATAAATTATTTGCCGGATATGTAGAAGCATACCGGAGTTTGGATGGCGGACTATCGTGGACAATTGTAAATACCTGGGCAAGTTATTATTCTAATCCTGCCACTCTGCTTCACGCTGATATGAGCACTATTAAATACTTCAAACGAAGCAATGGCAGTTATTTTATAATCATCAACTGCGATGGTGGCAGCTACAGGTCGGACGATGATTTGCAAACAGTAACCAACATCGGGTTGCATAATCTCAATGTAGGCGAATATTATTCTGTGGTTGCCGACCCTGCCGGGTATATGTTTATTGGTTCTCAGGATCAGGGATATCAGCGTGTTTCAAACGTTACTGCTTCTACCAATGTTCTTGATTTTACGCAAGTGTGGAGCGGTGATTACGGAAAACTACAATTAACCCGCAACAATCAATCCTTGTGGGCAGAATATCCAGGTGGAGCAATGGATTGTTATTATAACTCTACCACCAACTCTGCTAACTCCTGGAATTTACCCGGTACCACATTGCCCACTTCAGGATGGATGCTGGCAACTGCTCGAATTTATCCGTTGTTTAAAAATAAGATTTACCTTGCCGGAGGCAATCTTTCTGGCGGAAGCGGTTCTTATCTTGTAAAGCTTTCTGCTACATCCAGCGTAATAACAGCAACTCAGAGCACCTACGATTTTATGGACACCACTTCATCAGGTATTTCAGCCATCGGCACCACACCAATAGATACCAACAGAATATATGTTGCAAGAGAAGACGGAACTTTTTTCCATTCCTCAAATAACGGCACTTCATGGAATCAAACATTATCCTTTACAGGTCCCGCCCCACATTACCTTTTCGGAAATTGTATTTTTGCATCACACAAAACTCCTGACCTTGTTTTGCTTGGCGGCAGTGGTTATTCCAACCCAGGTGTTTATAAATCTATTGACGGAGGCGTTACCTTTGCCCCTATGATTAACGGTTTGCCCTCCACATTTGTATATGAGTTGGCTGCCAACGGTTCCGAAAGTTTTATATATGCGGCTACCGAAGCCGGACCTTATGTATTTTCTTTTGCCGATACCACCTGGTATCCCATAAATGGTGGCATTGCACCCGCACAGGAGTATTGGACTGTAGATTATGACACAGTAAATAACATTGCACACTTCGGCACTATGGGGCGTGGAGTGTGGGATTTCAGCATTTGCTCCACTATTTCCATTACAGAACTCAACCAAAAAAACGGAATCAATATTTATCCAAATCCTTTCGCTTCCACCACCACAATTGTTTTTAATGAAATGCAAAAAAACACCACCATTCAACTTATGGATGTATTAGGAAATATAATTCAACAAGGTACTGTTACCGGACGACAATTTACACTTGATATGTACGATAGAGCAAGTGGTATTTATTTTGTAAAAATAGAAGACGAAAACAAAAACAGTATCAATAAGAAAATAATAAAGAAGTAACGAAACACACGAAAGAAAAAGAAAGAACAACTACCGATAACATCGGTGGCCGTTGCACAACCCCTTTAAAAAAGCGAATTGGTTTTA
>JANYDQ010000325.1 GCA_025363555.1 Bacteroidota bacterium
AACCATGCGTGCAAAGATACCAATTTTGCCTTCGTTGAGGTTTACAATATTATTGCTTATGTTTAATGGTAAAGTATTTACTGGCATTGGGTCGGCTACATATATGCCGCACCAACCGTTGCTTGCAACTTGAATTGTATCACTTGCAATTGTGGTTTTGCACGTTCCAATATCGTAACATGAAATTCCACCGTTCATTTGTTTCATATTGTTTTCTTTTATATTTATCAGGTTTTTGTAACCAGAGGTTACAAAAACTCCCCAATTATCAATATTTAGGAATTGATTGTTTAATACGTTTGTATGATGATATGTTTCATACACTCCTATACTGCAAGTATCAATACTGTTTGGGTCGTATGTCGAGATTCCTCCGACAATTAATTTTCTTGTGTCCCATTTGAATTTCATTCTATGCACTGCCCATATTGCTGCACTTGGCTCTATTTTAGAACCATCAAGGGGATATATAGTTTTTATATTTTCAAATTCATTGTTCTTTACTACCATATTACTGCCTATGGAACGTATTCCGTAATCCATGTAATCAAAGATATTGTCTTTATCAATGTATGTTGCTCCTGCATCTCCAAACGGAATTGGAACGGAGTAAATAATATTATTTATTTCTATTCCTGTAAGTGCTCGTATGTTTGTAAACATTTTGCCCTTTGCAATTGTAGTGGTATTGCCATTTGTTCGATAATTATTTATAATATAATTTGCTAAACCCGGGACGCAGGCAAGTCCACAATACAATGAATCAACACGTCTGCAAGTAAAAATACTATGATGAACATTGTAATCATTCGCCTGCTGCATGCTTCCGCCATAATTGGATATATACATTCCTTTACCATTTTTATTAAACACAGAACTATCAATTTGGTAATGTCCGCCTTTGCCTGAATTTAAGGCACTGATAGCGTCTTCTATTAATGAGTTTTTGATAATTACTTTTTCGGTATAATATCCCATTTTGATTCCATCCCAAAGTGTATCGCAACCTCGTAAATAAGAGTGTGTAATAGTTAGGGTATCGTGAGGTAATAAAATTATTTCACTCATAGGTCCTAATTTTATATCACAATCTTTGAGGACTAAATTACTATCAATTATAAATGTTCCATTTATAGCAAATTGTTTTCCTGTAATAATTACATCGTTTCCAACTGTGGTTGCCCAGCCGGGGATATAGGCATTTATTTTGGAAACAGAATCAATTGGGGCGGGATAGGTCATTACATAACTATTAATTTTAGTACCTAAACTGATTGCACCATCTCCTTCAAATAAACAAAATCTATAATCTGTATCTGCATAATGGCACGGTTCAATAAGTATGTGTGAAACTGCTGTGTCCGCACAACCTAAACTAAGGCTGTCAGTACCAATTACAGTATAAGTAGTTGAAGCAAGGATATAATAAGTGGCGGTGTCGGTTGTTGGTGAAATATATGTAGGGCTTCCGCTCCAAGTATATATTTGTGCTCCTGAAGCTATAAGTGTAATATAAGTAGTGGTATCGCAAATTGTTAACCAAGGAGGTGTTACTGAAACGTAAGGCTTTGGATTAACTGTTATTGTTCCTGTTGCAGTTGATGAACAACCACCAAATTGAGTTGTTCCGGTTACTGTGTAGGTGGTGGTTACTCCCGGTCTGACAAAAATAGAATCATTGTGAGAAACAGGGGTAGTCCATAAATAAGTAAATGCACCTGTTGCAAAAAGTGTATCGTTTTGTTTTCCGCAAACAGTAAGGGAATTAGCGGTTACACTTGGTAATGCAATTATAGTTGATGGCGAAACGTTAAATGATAAAGTGTCAAGCCCTCTAATACATGATTGTTTTCCTGAAGTGCAAATATTATTTAGTTGAAATGGTAAATTGATAGTATAGGTGCTATCCAGATTCATTGGCATATCTGCACATAAAGTATCATTAAAGTTGGCTGTAAAAGTAAAATCTTCACAGGTTTTAAATCCAATGCCATCTAAATTGAAAACAATTTGCCCACCAATGGAGCTATAATCAGGGTAAATTGTAGTGCCTCCATGCGTCAAATAAATAATTGAAAAATGAGAATTCGCTACGCTATCAGTAAAAAGAATTGAGGGAAAAGCAATTTCGGTTGAATTGGTGCAAATTTGAATAAAGCCCGTCAGGGTATTGCCAACAATAGAAATAGTTCCGGAACCTCCCAAATACGCATTAGGGGTAGTATGGATTGCCATGAAAGTATATGGTAAGTTAGTAGTATCGTCAATGACTTGCAACGTGTTTTGATAATATACAGGTGCTCCAATATTTTCTGTATATCTTGCATCTACTATAAATTGAGAGGTGTCGGGTGCGTTGCAGTCAGGTTGCAAGTATAACTTGATTAGGAAACAAGGGGGTGTACCAAAATAAAATTTATTATCTATGAGTGGAAAACAAGAACCATTCATTCCATTGAATGTTAAAACATGATGCCCACTCACCAAACTGTCAGTTGGTGACAGAGTGGTCGCACTGCTCCAATGTTGAGATGTGTCAGCAAAATTATTAACTGGCAAACTATTTACAAAATCGTCTAACCTGATAATAATGTCGGAACTAATGTAAGTATAACCATTGGGGATAGTTATTTTTACTGTATCATTTAATTTAGCGAATGGTTTAAATTCATAAGGAAAATCAGCAGCTAAGGAAGCATAAAGTGCCCCTCTACTTTGGAATTGAAATGATTCTATTAATGTATCACAATTAGAAGTAGTATAAAGCCGGGGCATTTGTGCTCCGGGTTGAAGGATTGTAAATAAAGTTCCCCAATCATCGCAAGAATTGATTGTGTCATTGGCGGTGTTTACTCCTAAATATTGCGTCCTTAGATTATTCAAAACATTTATTGGGGTGTTAAATTCTCTTATTGCAGTTCCGGCAATATTATTAGGGTTAATAGTTCTAACAAACAAATGTATGTTTGCATCAAAATTAAACGAGGTTAAATGTGAACTATCCATAGCAGAGAGGGTTGAATCTGATAATTCAAAATACATTTCATTTCCTCCTGAACGTGTATGCGCACCTGTACTGTCGGATATAAAATAGAAATTGGGGTGACGAGAAACAAAATAGAAACCACTTCCGGTAACTGTAATTGTACTCGAATCAGCATCTAAATCAAATATTCGATGTTGTGCGCTCGGTATGGTAAGATTATCGTAGCGTAATTCTAGTAACATATGGGTATAAACAGAATTACCTAATGAATCCAACATGTTACCATTAAATAACCCGTGGACTTTTTCTATTATTACATCACCTGGGTAAGCTTCACTTAAATGGATAAGGGAATTAGCAGGGACATGGGTGGCTGTTCCAATTGTACTGCAATCATAACCCGTGGAAGTATTTATCCAACCCAAGGTTTTGCGCAATAATGTTAAACGATGTAATGAATCATTTATAGTGGTGAACCCTGAACTTCCACCACATTCACCAAAACAATGATGAACGGTTGTTGTTGAATCTTTGGCAAGATATTCAAAACATGCACAGCTATTATCACAAATGTATTCGGCAGTAAATGTAAATTTATCCGGTGTATTATTGTGTCGCATACAATTATCACAGGCTAAATATAAAGGTAGTTGAAAACAATGGATGTTATAAGCTAAGTCCATGCTACAGGCGGTGTCTCGATGAATATCTACGTTTACATATCCATGGATACAGAGGCTCGTATCTTCGGGTATTTCCGTTGCTGTTGCATACATATTGCGTGTGATGTTTGCATTACATGAATTGGTTAGTGTAACAGGAATACTATCATTTAGTAAAAATGCAGTTGCATCCATATGATAGCCTAATGGCAAATCCACTCTTATCCTGTGAAATCCGTTAACACAATTGAAGTAATAATTATTCGTATTATAAGTTTCACTAAAATTAGGACAAATTTTTAAAGTAAAGGCGGAGTTTAATGCTTCCGATACGTCAGGAGGGGCAACAAACGTGGAAGGATTACGATAAGCAATATATTGATATAATGGGTTTCCTGTTGTTGAGGCAGTTAATGGAGCTGTGCTACTGTTGTTATTGGTTAGTGTGCCACATTGATTCTGGTATCTTGCTGTACTGCCAATTGTTTCATATATATCATTGTTGACTAAAGATAAAGATGCTAAGGAAAAAGAGGAAGGGCATGAAGCATTATAAATAAATTTGAAAGAAAGTATCATAGTATCCTTTTCCGCAATGTCATCTAAATACCCGTTATGATTAATGTCCATGAGACAATGAATTCCAAAGGGAGTAGGGTTTGCGGGAAACGAAGTGTCTGCCAATTGAGTAAAGTCTAATTCATAATATCTTGATGCTCCAATAATAATAGTATTAGATACAATGTAATTAGGAACTGAAATTTGGGTGTAGGAATAATTTTTTATTATCTTGAATGAATTCATATCTACTGTTCCTAAATTGGTGTCAGCTATTATATATAGTTTTAGATTCATCAAATTAGCGTATCCCGGTAATGTGTCGTTTGTATGTCCATCATTATAATATCGAAATGTTAAAGTAGTGGTGTCTAAGGGTGTACAGCTGCTGGAGTTTGAAATTGGAGCCAAACCATAAGATGATAATTCTGAATTACTCAATGTTTCTCCTGTCAGATGCGGAGTAGCACCTCCTACTATTCCACAATTAGGAACTATACTTCCTGTTCCGCAAATAATAGTATCAGCACAACCCCAACTGTAAGCAATATGTGCAAGATGAAAATTGCTGCCGACACAATTTGCTCGAAAACAAATATGTAAATACTTTACACTATCATGTGTAAGATTAATATTTGTTAATCTAATAATAGTTGCTGTATCAATTGTAGTATAATTACAAAAACTTACATCACGCAAAGGTGAACTATTATAAGTATAACCAAAATAAGTGAAATTGCTTCCAAGTGAATCGAGATTCACATATACATTTGGAATACTTCCTGTACTATCATTTGTTAATTTGAAAGCTAATTGTCCATCATATCCTGATGCGGTTGTATAAGAAGTTCCAATGTTTGTAAAGGAAAGTTGAGGATTCGTTCCTGTAGTGCAGAGGCATTGAGCATTAACAGAATTTATAATTACTGTAATGCAAAGAAGAGTAATTAATTTTTTCATTTTTAGTTTGTTTTTGGGATTAGTAATTATTAATGTTTTTAATACAGGTAAAATATTTAAAAGAAATAAAATGTTTCAAAGTTGCAAATAAATGTTCTACTACGGTGCGTTTGCTGTGCGGTTGGGCAAAAATAAATGTGATGTTTTTTGCGTTGCAATGTGCGGTGGCGAAAACACCTCTTTTATTTTTGCAGAAGGGTTGGCTGTGTGTCATTTTCTTTTTTTCTGTTGTTATAGTAAAACTTTAAAGTTAGCAAGTCACTTTCGGACGGAGCTACGGGATTACATATAACGGTCAGGGCTTGCCGAAGTGCCGCCTTGCACACTCTTCAAAATTAGCAATAATCTTTCTGGCGGCATTTTCGGCAAGGCGATGTTAGCTGCTGGTGTTTCTTCTTTAGTTAGATATAAATTATATTTGTGTTTAATCCCCATTCTTTATGTATGTTCGCTTTCAAAAAGTTCAATAGTTTTTCTTTACTTGTTAAGTCCATAGGAATAACACCACACCAAAAGTCAATAATTTTATTCCCCTCAAATTTAATAATTATTATGTGCTCTGATTTTCCAATTCCACCCGTGAAGTATGTCATCAATGCAATATCTTTGTCTAATCCAAAATAAATTAATTGTCTTGCAGGAAGTTCAAGATAATTTGATTGATGATTATCGTGTTCTATTACTATTATTGTATCTTTAGTTTTCCTGTCATATTTTTTTTTATATGTAGTATTGGGGTAATTATCAGTTATAGTTAAGCAACCTACCTGCCAATTTTCCCCTGGATTTGCAATAGTAAAATTATTGGTTAAACTGTCTAAAAAATATTTAATGAAACTTGGAACTTTAGCTAATGCTTTTTCTTCTCTAAGGTCTGCATTTTCGACACTGTTTATTAATGGCGGTAGATTTTGTCCTGAAAGAATAATAGCTGTGTCAATTTTATATTTACCGTCAACAAGCGAAACGCTTGTCTTTAAATTATTTATTTGTTGATTGTCAATAAGTTTTTCGTCTTGTTCGGTTGCTAAGTTTCCACAAGCGCAAAAGGTTGTCAAAATAAGTCCAAGTAATATTCGCATTATTGTTTTATGGTTGCCGATAACGGACAGGGCTTGGCGAAGTGGCGGATTAAAAGCTCGTCTCTTCCGCCCCGCGACAAAGGTAATTAAAAGCACGATACTGCCGCCCAGCTACGAACCCGCCATTTCCGCCAAGCCAATGTTATCCGTAGTCCCTTTTTTCGGTACTGGTTGTCGGGTACTGGTTTTTAGGGTATGGTTGTCGGGTTACGGTGGGTTGGCTTGCTTGCTCTTTTGCATTTTTTCGGGGTTGTTTGTGTGTTGGCAAAAATGCAAATGTGCAAGCAAATGGGTTGGCTTTCGTTTTTCGGGTTTTTGGTGTGATTTGGTCGGTTTTTGGGTTTTAAGGTGTTTATTTGAGGTTTGTGGTGTTTGTACCCAAATGTGGTTAAAGTGTTGTTTTGGTCATAAAACGTTAAAATGAACGTTATTTTTCTTATCCGAGCGTTGTGGAAAGGATACCGAACGTTATTTTTGCCTTCCGAGCGTTGTGGAAAGGATACCGAGCATCGTGGAAAGGATACCGAGCGTTATTTTTGCCTTCCTGACGTTGTGGAAAGGATACCGAGCATCGTGGTAAGGATACCGAACACTGTAGGAGGTCTTCCGAACGTTATTTTACGCTTCCTTACAAGTGTTGAATTTCTTCCTATTATAGAATGAAACTTAATGATTGTTTTGAGCCTTCTTAACAGTATGATAAAACACTATAATAAAGAAAAGGAGTACTATTTTAAAGAAAGGGCAAAAGAAAAGCCCCGCTTCGCGGGACTTTTCTTTTGGGGGGCGAACCAATTCTTTTACTTTTCTTTCATTGTTACTCTATCGTAAACGGCTGCGGAAAGAATTTGATATAAAGAGGGTAATATTTTTTCGTCAATTCCAAATGAACGTAAAATTACTTTGTCAAAATTAATTCTGTCAGTCTTTTTTAGTTCTGTAAATATTGTTCCTATTTCTCTTTCCTTTAGTGGTTGGAATGCTGACTTAATTTGTTGTTTCTCTTTTCCTGTTAAACTGTTTGGATTTAGAACACGAAGTGTTTTAAAGTAATTTGCATTAAGGTCTAATGCTCCCAAATTTCTTGATGTGCCTCTCATTTCAATATTTAAGAAAGTAACAACAGAGTTAAATAGTGCAGTTATAAGTTCAATATCATTTCCTTCATTAACTGTAATTGCCACAAGTCGTTGGTCTATTGTGAAAGGGTCTTCCGCATAACTAAAGAAAAATCTTTCAAATGGATTTATTGCTGTTACAATGCTTGCTTGTTTAGGTCGCAATGAATACCAAAATGGTTTGTGTCCTTCACAGGCTTCTTGAATAGTTTTTGTTCCGTTTTTATTTTTTGCATTCTTGAATTTTTGTATCCAATTGTACGCACCATTATATTTTATTCTCAATTTGTCTAATGGCAAATCGCAAACAAAAAGATAATTGTCATAGTTGCCATCAAACTCAAGCTTTTTCAATTCTGTTGGACTTTTAACATAAGGTACTAAAAACTTTTTCTCTATTCCACTTTCTGCAACTTCATCAGAAGGAATAACAAACATTTCGTTCCAGCCTGTTCTTTCTCCTCTAAAAGCGTCAATAATATCAGGGTAGAGAGGAGCTAAATGATTATCAAATTTTTCAAATAGTTGTGATGAAATAAAAAACGTGTCCCAATTTTCTAATGAATCAATAGATTTTAAAAGGTCGCTTTTTGAAGCTATACTTACACTAACTAACCCATCATTCCGATGATATAGATTATCAAATGACAAATCTTTTTTCCAGTTTTTGTTTCTAACATCAGAACATAAATCAATATCGCTGTAAAATTCTTCTATTTGCTTTAATTGAGTAGTGATATTTTCTTGGTCAAAATATTCTTCAAGTTTAAAATTAATTGTAATAAATTTTGTTGCTTCTTTGTTATTTGAATGTTGAAAAACTGAAAATATTGTAGATACTTTTGAATCTAAAAACCAATGTTCCGCTTTGCTTCTTACAACATATTTCGTATGGAAATTATCTAATAGGAATTTCTTGAATTGAAAACCATATTCTTTACCAAGCCAAGCATTGGAAGTAATTGCAGATAGATGTCCTTTAGGTTTTAAGAAATGGATTGCGTTGTAAATGCAGTAAGTGAAATAGTCTGAACGTTCATTAATTTTAAAAGCATTATCTTTTAAGAATGCTTTTTGTTTTGCTTCAAATTTTTCTCTGAAAAATATAGTTAAAATTTCGTTCGGAATATCTTCTTGTTGTATAAAAGGAAAATTGCTTGCAATTGCATCAAATGAAGGGATAGATTGTTTTATTTGTTTTGTGTAGTCTTTAGAATCAGGAAAAATAATTTTCTTTCCTGTCTGCAAATTAAAATAATCATCTCTTATAACCCTTGGAAAATTATCTGTTTGATTTACCTTTTGTTTATATAGATTTATTACGGATAATATAGCAGGGAAATGGGAAATATCATTGCCCCAAATTTGGTTAAGTAATTGTGCGTGATTTTTATTTCCGTGATATTTTAGAATTTGATAAAACGAATTTAAAAATGTACCAGTTCCTGATGTTGGGTCAAAAATAAAATCATTTGCCGTATCTATGGCAGGGAATGAAACAAGATTTGCAAGGGTTGCGGGTGTAAAATATTGTCCAAATTTTTGCTTCTCATCTTTAGGAACTAAATTTTCAAGTATAGTTCCTATTACATCCGTTGGCAATACCACAAAATCTACTTTTGTTATTGATTTGAATAAAGCAAATAGGGCTTCATTTACACTTGAACTGAAATTTATAACATCTGTAAAGTATGGTTGAAATACTGCTTGGTAGTCTATTCTGCTTGCTTCTTCAAAATGATTTTCCAATGTTTGCTTTACATTTTTTGATGTTTTTAAATCTAATTTTTTAAGGCTTCCCGATAAGTTTTCGGATAAAGTTAAATAGAAAATTATTTTACCAATTAGATTATAAAAACTAAACTTTGCTAAAACTTCTTCCTCAATAACTGTTTCGGGTCTTCGTGAAGATGAAGCAAGAATTTTTAGAGTGGAACTCTCATAAATTTTCCACTGATTAAATTCTTTCCGAAAAGAAGCGTTGCCACCTTTTAATTTTTCAATTTCATTTTGAAATTGAGGTAGAATAATTTCAGATGCTTCTTTGACTGCTTCAATAAAATTGTCTGAAATATTTATTGCTTGCTTCAATTTACCATCCAAGTAAAGCAACTCTAAATCGTGTAGTATTTTAATTAAACGTGCCCTTAGTAGTGGTTCATTCTGTTTGTATTTAATAGGGTCTGCTAAATCGCCTCTTACATTTATACTTTTCTCTTTTGAATATACTTTGAGTTTGGAAATATTTTTAAGTGTGTAATTATCATTTTCTATTTTCCAAATTATTGCTTCTGTGCCGTTCCAAGTAACAAATGAATCGGAATTAATTCTTTCCGCTTTTTCAAGTGCATTTAAAAGCATTTCCTTATCGTCAACACTTGTATCAGGAAATTTTAATTCCCAACCATTAAAAACAATTCCAGAAATTTTGTCGGTGAAAAGGAGTATATCAGGAAATTTTGTTTTTCCTGAATCAAGTTTTATACCTGCATCATTTGTAGCGTCTTGGAAAACCGTTTTCTTTTCTCTGATTTCCTCTTGAATCCAGCTAATAATTTGCCCTGCCCAAACTCTTTCGTTTAATTTCATAATTTAATGTGTGATATTTTGAAATGGGTTCTTTGAAAAGTACCAATGTTGACGCTTCAACTTCTTTAGATTTGAGGGTTTCCTTAATTCTATCAGCACATATTTTTATGTAATCTATTTTATCAACCTTATGTAACATCACATCTTCATTTTTTTCTATTCCTATGAATTGTCTGTTTTCCAAAATTGCAGAAAGTAAAAAACTACCAATACCACAGGTATTGTCAAGAACTATATCACCTGGCTTTGTATATGTTCTTATTAAATATCGTCCAAGTTCAATTGGTTTTTGTGTTGGATGCAAAACCTTTCCTTCTGATTCTGCTGTTTTCACATAAATGAAATCATCAATATTTTGTTCTTCATATTGCACAATGTCGTTAGGATAGCGTTCTCCGCTACTCTTAACGTGTCGTGGTTTGAAGTCTCCATAACTACCTGTATATTGGTCTTTGCGATATCCTTTGTCGTATGATTCGCCTTGTGTCATTTGGGGATTGTAGGTAGGTTGTTTTTTGTAGAAAATACAAATATCCTCGTGTTTTCTTAAAGGTTGTTTTTTTGCATTTAGAAAGTTAGTTGATTTGGATTTAATCCAAACAATTTTGTACTTAAACAATTTTTCATTGCTTAATATTAGTTTGGCTGTAAACAAACCTTGTGATGTTAAAGCAATACAACCGTTATCCTTTATTATTCTTTCGTATTGTTCCCAAAGTTTACCTAGGTCAATAATTGAATCCCATTTATTTTGCGTTGTTCCGTATGGTAGGTCGCATAGAATCATATCAATGGACTTGCTTGGTAAATGTTTCATTACTTCTAAACAGTCTCCTTGTACAACCTTGTTTAAGTATTTGTCTATGCTCATTTTGTTTTTAGTTCGGTGCAAAGATAATTAAATTGAGGTTGTTAATGTTGGGTGGTGCGTGGGATTTTTGTTTTTGTTTTCGGGTCTGTTCTGAAAACTTAAAAGTTAGCGATACTCATTCGGATTACGGGTGCGGTGGGTGTGCGGTCGGGCAAAAATAAATGTGGTATTTTTTGCGTTGGATTGTGTGTTGGCAAAAACACCTCTTTTATTTTTTGCGAAGGGTTGGCTGTGCGTCATTTTCTTTTTTTCTTTTTTCGGTTGTTGTCGTAAAACTTAAAGTTAGCAGTCACGTTAATTCGGAGCTTCGGGATTACGGATAACGGTCGGGGCTTGCCGAAGTGCCGCCTTGCAGACTCTTCAAAATTAGCAGAAAGCTGACTGGCGGCATTTTCGGCAAGGCGATGTTAGCGGCAGTAATTCTTTTTCATTCGTGTCGTTTCTATTTCACTTTAGATAGGTCAAGATACGAAGCGGTTTCTTGCTTTTCTATGTTGTCTTTATTTGTGTACTTCACTGTCGCTTTATGTTCAAGTTCGTTAA
>JANYDQ010000340.1 GCA_025363555.1 Bacteroidota bacterium
CCAAAATCAACTATCTCAGTAATGTTTTGGTTTTTCAGCCATTTACGAAGCGGTTCGCCAAAGTTAGTACGCATCCATTTATTAGCGACTATTATTCCGAATAAACCTTTTTCATTTAAAAGTTCTATGCCTCTTTCAAAAAAATATGAATATAAATCTGCAACGCTGTGATAAACTCTATACTTTTTTTCAAAATAATTCTTTTGAGAACTATCAAGCAATTCTTGTCTTACATAAGGCGGATTCCCAATCACCACATCAAAACCACCTTGTTTAAACACTTCTGGAAATCCTTTCTTCCAACTGAAAGGTTTTATTTTATGCTCGTAACCCAAGTCTATTTCAAAGTCATAAAAATCGGTATCTATTAAACTATTCCCGTCTTTTATATTGTTGTCCAAATCGGGTAGCACCCTTTCGTGAAACAAAGATATTTGTTGTTTGATGGATGCTTCGGTTTCGCCTTCCATACATTTAAGCAGGAGACTAAGCTTGGTTACTTCGGTAGCATTGGCATCCAAATCCACTCCGTAAATACAGCTCAAAAGAATTCGTTTCTTTTCGTGTGTGGTAAGTGTGCCACTGGGTGTAAACACATCGCCTTTCTTTTTTTGTTTTTCCGTAAGGTTGTTGTGGTACCAATTGATGTGGTAGTTCAATAAATAATCAAAAGCACCCAACAGGAAAGAACCACTGCCACAGGCAGGGTCAACAATTTTTATTTTTTCAATTTCTTTGGGAGTTTTGCCTTCTATGAGTTTGCCAACTGTGTTTTGCACTATGTAATCAACAATGTATTGAGGCGTGTAATACACACCACCTGCTTTGCGCACTTCGGGCTTGTCTTCTATTTTTACATTGTGCCCTGCTGTAATGCGGATGGTTTTGCCCAGAAACTGCTCGTAAGCATTGCCAAGTATTTCGACAGGAAATAGACTAAAAGCATAATCAGATTGAGGAGGATAGAGGTCTTCAATAATTTCTTTGAGGGTTTTATCATCTATCTTAATATTTTCTGTAATACAACCGTCTTTAAAATGAAAGAGACCGGAATTGTATTTATCATCTGCCACATAAAATAAATCGAACAAATGTTTATATACTTTGGCAGAACCAGCTACCGACAATAATTGCCCCATAGGTTCCACATCGCGCTCTTCGCAAAAGCGAAGAAAAATAATGCGGTCTAAAAGCAACTGAACAGCGTGATTTATTTCTTCTTCGTTGTATTTTAAATTATTTTGAGCAATGTTTTTAGCCAGTTTCAAACGCCATTCGTTAAGACTTTCCACAAAATCTTTGTCGAGCGTAACGTTGCCTTTTTTCTGTGTATCGCTTTGTGTATATTTATGAAAGCTGCCGCTATACACAGCTTCGCGCGAAAAGGTGTTGTAAATAAAATCGAAATTGTCTATGTATTGCTCATAAGTAATATAAATATTGCGGGCAAAGGAAGCGGTGTCGGAACTGGATTGTTTTTTGGTGCAATCATACACAGCAAATTCTGCAAAATTAAAAAGAATGGAAACGGGAGTTTGTCCGCTGCGTCCATACCGTCTTAATTGAAAGGCAGGGTCTTTATCGGTTTTTATTTTTACAGAAGGGGCTTTGGCTTCAAGATAAAAAAGGCGTTTGTCATTGCCGGGCAAACCAAAACCATAATCGGGGGCTTTCTTTGTTTTACCTGTTTTAACTCTATCTTGCGTAATTACTTCCCGAAGAAAGCCTGCAATTCCTTTACTTTCTATATCCCAGCCCAGGGCTTTAATAAAAGGTTTGATGAATTTTTCTTCGCAATGATTTTCAAGAAATTCTTTAGACAGGTAATAGGATTTGTTTTGCTCAAAATCAGAAATTAATTCTTTGATAGTGCTTAATGCTTCTGGTTTTGACATAGATGAATTGAGAAAGTAAAATAGTTATGGAGGTAAAAATAAATAAAATAGGATTAGAGTTTATAAATACATTTCAACAAAAAGGAACGTGGCTGGTATTTTCTAATATTTCTAACCGGTTATTTATGAGCGGCTTTGCAAAAGGTATTTATTTTGTGAGAATAGAAGGTGATGGTTCGGCTGGCTCACCAACCAATGTAATGAACAGAAAGATAATTGTTAATTAATAATGGACAATGGATAATGCAGGTAAACACTCATTATCCATTATCAACTATACATTGTCAATTAAAAAAAACCATCCTGCTTTTGAAAAAGGGCGGGATGGTTTGTTTTGTTTATGGTTTCTTTATTGCTTAATAAGCTTCTTATTTATAATAGTATTATTTTCGGTTTGTATTCTCACAAAATAAATTCCTTTCGCTTCTTTCGATAAATCAATTGATGCTTTATAATTAGTTGATTGAAATTGTGCAATCATTTCTCCAAGCATATTTACAACTGTAATGCTTTCCATTTTATATTTTTTACTGGAAATGGTAAACAACCCTAAAGAAGGATTAGGAAACAGTTCTATATCGGAACTCACCATGCCTGCATCTGCAACCCCCACTGATGTGCTCTGCCCTGGATTACCTACCACAATAATAGATATGGGTTGAAGATGAG
>JANYDQ010000350.1 GCA_025363555.1 Bacteroidota bacterium
TTAAATGTGAACAAATCTCTTTTTTATTAAACTTTTTCGTATCATTGTTTCTTTTTTCTCCCAATGGTAAATATTATTGTTTTACAATTAATAGATACCCTTGGGAGTTATTAAAAATCAACTTTTGACAACTTCTATATGAATTATAAATTATTTTTTACCTTAATTTTTATTTCCCTTTTTTCTCTTTCCTTTTTACAAGATGAAAAAAAATGCCCCCCACCCGATAATGAAAAAGCTGTTAAACTTTATCAGCAGGGAATGGACAAAAAAAACAAAAAGGAAGAGCGGCTGGATTATCTTAAAAAAGCATTGGATTTAGAACCGGATTATGTTGATGCTAATTTTGCTTATGCAGAAGAAAAAATCAAAACATTTATTTATGCCAATTCTTCTTTTAAACCTTCAGAACCCTATTTTAAAAAAGTCGTTCAGCTTTGTCCTGACTATCATTCCGATGCCTCCTATTATCTTGGCTTTATTTATTATGAAGAAGAAAGCTGGGATAGTTGTGTAAAATATCTGAAACTGTTTTTGAATTTCAAATCGGATGACGATACTAAGTTTAATAAAAATTATCCTGCATTTTTATCGCAGGCAAAAGACATGATGAAGTTTGCAAAATCATTCAGTGAACTGCTGGGTCATCCTGTTCCCTTTGAACCAAAAGCCGTTGCAGGTGTTTGTACGGACAGGGATGAATACTTGCCGATCATTTCGCCCGATGACGAAGCCATGTTGTTTACCCGTAAGGTTGAATTTATTGATAAACGTTCAGCTATTCAACATGAAGACAATTTGAGAGATGTGTTTTGTATTAGTAAACGCGACCCCAAAACAGGTTTGTTTGATAAAGGAGATGCCATGCCCTTTCCTTTTAACCAAGGCGATAACGAAGGGGGAGCAACAATCAGCATTGATAACAAGCATTTATATTTTACTGTTGGACATATTGAGAAAGGCGGAAGTGCTAATTATGATATTTATTATTCCGATTATGTGGAAGGCAGTTGGACAAAACCTAAAAAAGCAGAAGGTATCAACGACCCTGTACGTTGGGATTCTCAACCTACATTGGCATCCGATGGCAAGACGTTATATTTTGCATCTGATAGATTAGGTGGATTTGGAGGCATTGATTTATATGTTACCGAAAGAGATGATGTTACAGGTCTATGGAGCAAACCAGTTAATTTGGGAAGAACAATTAATACACCGGGTGATGAAAAATGTCCGTTCATTCACTCCGATTTTCAAACTCTTTATTTTTCTTCTACCGGGCATCCGGGTGTGGGTGGTTTCGATATTTTTTTTGCACGGAAAAATGAAAAAGGAGAATGGACAGAACCTAAAAACATTGGTGTTCCTATTAATACCACTTCAGATGATTTAGGTTTTTTTGTTAGCACAGATGGACACCTGGGATATTTTACTTCTGGAGCAGGCGGACGTATAAAAGGAAAGTCGGTGGGTGGCTTAGACATTTATTCTTTCGATTTATATAAGGAAGCTCGTCCGGATGAAGTGGCTTTCTTTAAAGGAAAAATTGAAGATAAAGGAAACAGTGAGTCCAAAAAATTTACGGTGGAAGTGAAAGATGCAGTTACCAAAAAAGTTACTAAAGCAATGGTAGATACAGTTACGGGAAGTTATGCGGTGATGGTGAGCACAAAGGAAAAACATGATTTGATTGTAACCGTGAAAAAAGATAATTATGCCTTTAGTTCACAATTGATTTCAAAAGACTCTATTAAAAATGCTAAACCCGTAAAAGTAAATATGGTAACAGATACTATTAAGGTAGGACAAACGTATACTATCAATGATATTTATTACCCTTCCAATTCATCTGTTTTAGAGCCTCGTTCAGTAGTAGTGCTGGAAGAATTTATAGATTTTTTAAGAGCGCATCCCACTCTGAAAATTGAGATATACGGGCATACAGATAATGTGGGTAATGACAAAGCAAACATTGCATTATCTGCTGACAGAGCATTTTCGGTTCGTGACATTTTGCTTGCCAAAGGAATAAATGAAAGCAGGTTGGTTGCCTTCAAAGGTTTTGGTTCTTCCAAGCCGGTGGCAGATAATTCTACTCCGGCAGGAAGGGCAAAAAACAGGAGAACAGAATTTAAAATTGTTGAGAAATAACCTCTATTTCTTCTCTTTGCTAATGCTTATTTCCTCTTCCCTGCCATCAAATTATTATTACCTTTGCGCCCTTAAATTTTAGATTTACATAAAATAAAAATGGATAAAAATTCGGTATTTGGTCTTGTAATAATTGGTGGGATTTTAATCGGCTGGATGCTTCTTTCCCGACCATCCGCGCAGGAACAAGCAATAGCAAAACATTTACAAGATTCGGTTGTTCAATATGAGCAGTTTCAAAAAACAAAACTTGCTTCTGCTTTAAAAGCTAACCCTACAAGTGGTAATAAGAGTTCATTTTCTGATTCGTCCACCGCTTTAACCGACTCTGCAAAGGCAGCCTTGCAACATTCTGCCTATGGCGATTTTATAAATGCTTCAAAAGGTGAAAATAAAATCATTACTATTGAAAACGAAGTAATGAAAGTAAATGTTTCTGCCAAAGGCGGACGCATTGCATCGGTTCAATTAAAAAATTATAAAAAGTTTGATAGCACTCCATTAATTTTATTCGACAATGATTCCTCCACTCAAAATATTGCATTCACGGCTTATGGCAAACCTTTCACTACCGACTCCTTGTATTTTACTGCTGATTGCGGTGCGTTTAACATAACAGGTACAACCTCCAAAAGCCTTTCCATGCGCCTTTATGCAGGCAGCAAAGGAAAATACATTGAATATATTTATACTCTTACCGGAAACGAATACATGTTGGGTTGCCGAATAAACACTGCCGGTATGCAGGATATTATTGCAAATACCACTTCTGATTTGAAATTTAACTGGCAGATGAAAACACCTATGCAGGAGCAAAACAAGCAAACCCAGCAACGAGCTTCTACCGTTTACTATAATACTATAGAAGACGGGGTGGATAATATAAGTGTAGGGGCGGAGGATAAAAAAACGTTTGATAAAAAAGTAAAATGGGTAGCTTTTAAACAGCAATTTTTTACTTCCGTTTTGATTGCAGATAACGCATTTGAAAAGCACACAGAGGTTGAATCTACCATGGAAAAAACTTCTGCGAAGTATATTAAAAATTATACTGCTTCATTTTCCATCCCTTATAATCCGCAGCAAAACGGTACATTTGGAATGCGCTTCTACTTTGGTCCAAATCATTATCAAACTCTTAAAAAATACGATGTTGATTTAGAAAAACAAATTGCTCTTGGATGGAAAATATTTGGATGGATCAACCGGTTTTTAGTTATTCCTATTTTTAATTTTCTCGATAGTTTTCATTTGAATTATGGTATAATCATTTTAATACTAACCATTATTTTAAAACTGCTGTTATTACCCATTGCTTATAAAACAGTGCTTTCATCTGCTAAAATGAAAGTATTGAAACCGGAGATTGATGAAATAAACGAGAAGTTTAAAAACGAAGATGCTGTAAAAAAGCAACAGGCAACCATGGCATTGTACAAGCAGGCTGGCGTGAACCCAATGGCAGGTTGTATTCCGGTATTGCTCCAAATGCCTATCCTGATTGCATTGTTTAATTTCTTCCCTGCCTCTATTGAATTGCGTCAGCAGGGGTTTCTGTGGGCGCATGATTTATCAACCTACGATTCGATTTACAATTTTGGATTTGCTGTTCCATGGTATGGCGACCATGTTAGTTTATTTGCACTGTTAATGACGGTTTCCACATTGCTTTACACTTGGAGCAACAGCCAGCTGATGGGTACACAAAACCAAATGCCGGGAATGAAATGGATGATGTATCTGATGCCGATTTTGTTTCTTGGATTTATGAACAGCTATTCTGCCGGATTAAGCTGGTATTATTTTCTTGCCAACATGATTACTTTTGGGCAAACGTGGGTGATGCAAAAATATGTAATTGACCATAACAAACTTCACGCAAAAATTCAGGAGAACCGAAAAAAACCTGTTTCCCAATCTAAGTTTCAGCAACGGTTGGAACAAATGACAAAAGAGCGCCAGGCGCAAATTGGCACTAAAAAGAAGTAATATTTTAAGAAGGCGGGGCGGTTAAAGTAAGGGATATTTTTTATTAAAATCCCCTGACCGGTTTGTAGTAATTATCTTCTTTTCGTAAATAATAGTTACGTCCAGATTTTTTCCTTTTAGTAATTCTGAATTATCTTTTTTCAAATCCAGTTGTTCTAAACTGGTAATCATACTATTTCCTTTCGATTTTACCTTGTTAATTGGCGAAATCACCTCGACCAGGTGAATCTTTTTGATCGTAATTACTTCTTTATGTTCTTCTATATGTAACTGCTTACCAATAAATTTGGAATATTCTTTTACAAGTTCAAGTGCTTTTTTATAGTTCATTTTTTATCCTGATTAGAATTTCGATTACAAGTATAGGGATTTTTATCTGATAAAAAATATCCTTCCCCGATTTTTATGCTTTTGAAGAAATTCAGGTAAACATATCTTTCTACAAAAATAAACTTCCTCTGCTTTGATTTTAATTAAAATATCAATACTTACCCCACAATGATATAATCTAAAATAAGAATTTAGTAACAACTGATTTAGAGAAACTACAGACCTTTGTACCAGAATTTTAAAAACAATTCTTTATTATTAATAAAAAAACAAAAATGAAAATGAAAACTACAGAAATGAATCCAATTGAGATTCAAAAAACAAGAGGAAATCACCGCAAATTTGGCGGATGGTTTATGGTAATGGTGAGTATGTTCGCTATTTTAACATTTAGCGGATGTCAAAAAGAAGAAGACGCAGTTTCAAAACCGGGAACAAGTGCAAATAATGTTGAAAAAGCGTATGCTGCTTACGGGCAGGTAAATTTGGTATCTGACCTTTCGGGATACGGACCTAAATTCATGGATAAACATTTGGCAAATGCCTGGGGCATTGCTGCTGAAAATGGAACTGCTGATGTTTGGATTGCATCTAATCATGGCGGGGTGGTAACATCTTATGATATTGATGGCGGTATGGATATGAACCCGATTTTGGTTCCGGGAAATGGACCAAGAACGAGTGGTGCGCCAACTGGTGTGGTGTTAAATACAACTCGTGATTTTAAAGGTGCGAAACTGATTTTTGCCGGTGAAGATGGTATTATTTCGAGCTGGAAGGCGGGAGCCACTGCAGTGGTGCAGGCAAACATGGCTCCCCGCAGGGCAGTGTACAAAGGGCTTACATTAGCTAACGATGGAGGTGCCAATTATTTGTATGCCGCTAATTTTAAAGGTAATTCTATTGATGTGTTTGATGCTAATTTTAAATTGGTGCTTGACAAACCTTTTGTTGACAGAACCATGAATCCGGGTTTTGCGCCATTTAACATTCAGAATATTAATGGTTATTTATATGTTACTTATGCAATGCAAAAAGCTCCTGAAAATATGGATGATATGAGTGGTCCGGGTTATGGTTTTGTAAATGTATTTAAACCAAACGGTATGTTGGTTAGAAGATTTGCTTCTAAAGGCACACTTAACTCTCCATGGGGTATTGCCATGTCTCCTGCCGGTTTTTCTTCTGACGAGTCGGATATTTTGATTGGTAATTTTGGAGATGGTCGCATTAATATTTTTGACGTAAATGGAAAATTTAAAGGGCAACTGATAGGTGCAGACCGTAACCCGGTTACTATTAAAGGTTTGTGGGCACTCACTTTTGTAAAAAACCTTGGTTACGAAACTTCGTTGACTTCGACTACTACTGCCTCTACTAATAAACAACTTTATTTTACTGCCGGTATTGAAGCAGAAGAACATGGTTTGTTTGGATATCTTCAAAGAAAATAATCCTTCTCCCCTTATACTTCAACTCTATTTCAGAAAACAATACTTCATTCCCGTCTTCTTCGTCCTATGGCAAAGAAGACGGGAGATGGAGTTAAAAAATAAAATAAAAAAATAAAATATACCTCGGTCCGTATCCCCTTCCTTATCAAAAAGGACAAGCAACTCGGGTTGTTTGAAGCAACTAAAGTTTGCAAAGGGTAGCGGAGGTGAGGTTTTAAAATGAAAAAAAAATGAAAACAACAAAACGATATACTCCAGAGTTTGAAAAATCCGAAAGTGTAAAAAAATTATTTATGATGGCAATCCTGATGATAAGTTTGTGTGTAATGGCGGTTACTATACTTTGATTCAAAAAAGAAAATGCCATTGCTAATACATAAGAATACAGTTTATAAAAATTATTACAATGAAAAAACAATTACTATTACTGCTGCTGTTTACCTTTTTAATGTTGCAATTTTCATCTGGTCAAATTCGATGTATTGAGTGTTATCAGCAAAACGATACGGTGTATGCGGGAAAAGGTAACCTTGTTTTGAACGGAGGGTTTAAAAAAGGATGTCCCCTTTTTGCTACCACATGCCCTACTTATAACCCTAATACCTGCAACATTGCGAACTGGAAATGCACAGGCAACGGGGGGGTTTGGACGTATGATTCGCTTTTTACAACCGGTTTTTCCTTTATACCCGGAACCAAAGCTGCTTATTTTGCAAATAACTTTTGCAATGTGTGTACTTCTCAAAGTTTTGATACCACCTGTTTGAATAGCAACGAATGCACAGTTTCCGGCATTCCCGAAGGGTTTCCTGAAAATTCAGAAAACTACGGAGGTACATCAGGCGTAAGTTTGGAACAAACCATTAAACGACTGGTGAAAGATTCCACCTATGTATTAGAATTCTGGGCAGGGGGTGAATACGATTCGCATTTTCCCGACAATGGGTTATTTGCTTTGGATATAGGTTATGGAAACACCTTTTTCAGAAATAAACCGACTGCACCGCAAACAGGGGTTGGAACCAGGTATGTTATTTATTTTACCGCCACCTCTTCTGCGCAAACCATTAAGTTTACCAATTGGGGACACATTTGCACCAGTTGCACAGAATTTATACTGGACGATGTGAGGTTATATCCCTGGAACTGGCAACCTGCCACTCCCTGCGAAAACACGGAAAGTGTGAGCGATGCAGAAACGCAAACTACCACCGAAAACCTAAGCGGGAACGCAAACGAAAATGACGTCCCAACTACAATTGCCATTTATCCAAATCCAAGCAATGGAAAATTTATGGTTCAGCTTAACGGAACGGAAAACCGGGAGATGAAAATAAATGTGAGCAATGTATTAGGCAAAACAATTTTTCAATCGACATGGAATAACAACAGCGACATAGTATTCGGAGCAGGGGCAGAAACAAACCAAACGGCATTGGATATAAGTAACCAGCCAAAAGGGATTTATTTTGTAGAAGTGCAAACAGAAAACTCGCTGCAAAGAAAAAGAGTAGTAAAAGAATAATCATCAAAATCATCTAACATTTATCAGAAATAATATAACGCTCATTATTTCCATTGATTTTACCTTTGTAGCGTCATTCATTTAATTCCCAAATATTCCTTTAATCCATCATGAAATGAAAAATAAAAATTACAAACCCGAGGAAAATAAACCCGAAAACAAACATCATCATCATAAATCAGGACATACTAAAAAAAGACTTCAACACATAAGAGATATATTTTTCAAAATCTTCTCTCTCGGAAAATCTGCTCCTTTTCTTATCTGCATTGTTGCGCCTCAATTTATAACATCACAAACTTTTACTAATACCACTGGCGGACCCATTCCTGACAATGGTGCCCAGGTATTTTTTCCGATTACCGTTTCGGGGCTTTCGCCTACTACCATCAATACCACCTTTGGGTTAGAGTCCGTTTGTTTCAACATTAACCATACTGCCGATGCCGATTTATACATATACCTCTATGCACCGGACGGAACCATTGTTCCGCTATCCATAGCCAACGGAGGGATGGGGAACGATTATACGAACACCTGTTTGAACGGAGGGGCAACCACCTTAATAAAAGCAGGCAGTCCCCCGTTTTCAGGAAGTTTTCGCCCGGAAGGCTTTATAGGTGCCAATAATAACGGGCAAGTGGGAAACGGCATCTGGCAACTTTCCGTTCAGGATATTGGCGTGCTCGATTCGGGTTCGGTACTTAGCTGGAGCATTACCTTTGGCAACAACCCGTCTTTGCCCTTTGGCTTCACTTCTTCCGACCTGCCCATTGTGGTATTAAGTACTAATAACCAGGTTATCCAAAATTACGGAAACCTGAATGCCCACATGGGAATTATTGACAACGGTGCGGGAGTGAGAAATTATATGACCGATGCTTTTAATACCTATAACAATAAAATAGGCATTCAGTTGCGCGGCTCCACCTCTTTATATTTTCCTCAAAAATCGTACGCGCTGGAAACGCGAAACAATGCCAACATAAAAAACGATACCATTATGATGGGCATGCCTGCCGAACACGACTGGATATTATACGCCCCGTGGGACGACAAATCGTGTATGCGAGATGTGTTGAGTTATGATGTTGCCAACAGAACAGGGCATTATGCCGTACACACCCGCTATTGCGAACTGGTGCTGGACGGGCAGTACCAGGGAATCTATGTATTCGAAGAAAAAATAAAACGCGATACTACGCGGGTGGATATTGCCAAACTGACCCCTGCCGATACGGTGGGCGACCAATTGACCGGGGGATATATTTTTTCTATTGATAAAATAACAGGAGGCAGCCATTACTGGACTTCCAACTATTTGTCGTCAGACGGGGGTACTATTCGTTTTCAATACGACTATCCAAAGTTTGTGGATATGCTGCCCGTTCAGAAAAATTATATTCATGCCTACATGGATACCGTTGAAAATACACTCAACTCTCCCAATTTTGCCGACCCCGTTACCGGCTATAGAAAGTACATAGATGTGCCTTCGTTTATTGATTATTTTATTTTAAACGAAGTAAGCAAAAATGTGGACGGCTATCGCTCCAGTACATACATGAACAAAGACAAAGGAAGCAATGGCGGAAAATTGAAAATGGGACCGGCATGGGATTACAACATTGCCTGGTGGAACTCCAACTACTGTGGCGGAAACACCACCAGCGGATGGCAATACCAGTTTAACAACTTATGTGGCGGAGGCATGTATCAAATTCCATTTTGGTGGACAAGGCTATTGAGCGACCCCAGTTACACACAAGATTTGAAATGCCGCTGGGTAGAACTTCGCCAATCCGTTTTGAGCATCAACCGCCTGAATGGGTATGTAGATTCCATCGCTGCCGTGCTCAACGAAGCCAAAGGAAGGCACTTTACCATATGGCCCATTTTGGGTTTCTATACCTGGCCCAATCCCAGCCCCATTCCGGGCGATTATGCAGGAGAAGTTACAGCACTCAAAACATGGATACAAAACCGCATCGCCTGGCTGGACAGCCACATGCCCGGAAACTGTTCTGTGGCTATCCGCGAAAACGCTGTGTCGGCAAACTCCGTAACCGTGTTTCCCAACCCGTTTTCTACCTCTTTTCAACTTAATTTATATTTATCCCATCCCGATAATATTAAAATGGACATTACCGACATGCTTGGAAACACCGTGAAAACCATTTCCACCCAAGCCTTTCACGAAGGAGACAATACCATGGAAATAAATAACCAGGATTTTACCAACGGCATTTACCTGCTCCATATCGTTTCCTCCAACGGCAGCGTGGTAAAAAAATTGAGTAAGCAGGATTAATACATACTACTGATACTAAAGAATTTGTTTTGTTTGGGTTAGTGAAAGAACCACTCCGCTTGTTTTCGGAGTGGTTTTTTTTTACAGAACCCTATAAGTTAAACTCAAAGTTGTGTAACACCTCTTTTGCCAAAACTCCCGAACTTTGGTCACCATTCATAGAATTCATATCCTGTTTTTCTATACAGCAGAACACCCGCAGCCAACAAACAGGTACTATTTAAACAACAACAAAATGAAAAAAATAGTGAACCCCGCAAAAAAAGGCAGCCAGCCCAAAAAAGCAACCACTGCCCCACCTCCACATGCACACCACAGCTCTGCCTCCACCCGCACCGAAATGATGGAAAACATGAAAAACCTCTTAAAATCAATGCTCGACCGGGTAGAAACCTTCATCTCCCACCTCAAGCCAACCAAAAAAGCCAAAAGCCCCCGAACCCAAAAAACAAGTTAATCCGTCCCTTACTAACTAATTTTTTTTGAGACGCTTCGCTTTAGGAAGCCCAACCTGTTATCACCATCGTGTGCCTCCGGCAGTCGGTGAGTCGTTTGCCCGTTTTTTTTTCTATACTGCCAGTTTTCAGATTTCAGCATCTTCATTTCCTATCTCCCTCATTCTTTCC
>JANYDQ010000386.1 GCA_025363555.1 Bacteroidota bacterium
CTAAAAGCATCAAACTCGTTACTCAAAGCATCACTTTCGATACTAAAAGCATCGCGTTCGATGCTAAAAGCATCGCGTTCGATGCTCATTAGCCTCGGTTTCGATGCTAAAAGCATCAAACTCGTTACTCAAAGCATCACTTTCGATACTAAAAGCATCGCGTTCGATGCTAAAAACATCGCGTTCGATGCTTGCTACATGCTTTTTTACCTTTTTTGACTAAAAATCTAAACTACCATACAAATTTTGAAAAACCATTATAAGACCTCTAACCACAGCCTTAAGGCTGTGGTTATTAAAACAGGAGTAGCAACAGGCTTTAGCCATGACCCCAAATTAATCTTAGGGATAGGTACATAATTTTATTTAATAAAATACGTCAGAAAGCCACTCCCCTCTCCTTTTTTCAAGGAGAGGGGTCGGGGGTGAGGTCTTTGCAGGTCGCCCTTACAGGAAAATGAAATAGATTTAATTAAGCATGCGCAGACAAAAATAAATGGTAAAAATGTTTTATGTCAAATAATTTTAATATTTTTACAGCACTTTTTAACCAATTCATAAATCAAATGAAAAAAATAAAAACTTTCGTATTCTTTACTGTTGTTGTTTTCGGTTTTTCGATGTTTCAAAAAACAAGCGCTCAAACTACCTTTGCGGATAATAAAAACCTAACAGACGAGCAAATCTTAAAAGGGTTTGACGAAAAAGCTTGTATTGAACAAATGAAAAAAGAAGGTGTCCGCGAGTCGGAATTTTTGGGTTGTTTAAGAGGAAGACGCATTACTTATCTAATGAATCAAAGAGGAATTAAAGGAACTATTTCTTTTCCTCAAAAAAGCATGATGTCAGGACCTTGTGTTAATTCCGGTTTTGAAGACACTTCCTTTACCAACTGGACTGCAGCAACAGGCAATTTATCTAATTATCCCGGACCTACTGCCTGGACAAATGGCTTTTCAACAACTACTACTAATGCTTTAGAAAATGATCCTTTAGCACGTCAAACTATAATGACTAATACAACAGGGTTTGATATAAATGCGGTTAATTCAGGGACTGGTATTGCCGAAATTCCCTATACTGCCCCTGGTGGAGGCGGGGTTTCTGTTCGACTGGGTAATTCTTACGTTACAGGAGTTGCGACTACTGCCGAAACAGAAAAATTAGATTACCCTATTGTAGTTACTGCTTCTAACACTTCGTTTACTTACAAATATGCAGTAGTGTTAGAAAATCCAACAGCACACTCATCCACTCAGCAGCCCCGTTTCAGCATACAGGTGTATGACCAGTTTGGAGTAGCAATTTCTGGTCCTTGCGGTACTTATTCCATTCACGCAGACACCGCTCAATTTGATACCACCTATCACCCTTTTAATATTGCAGGAATATTTGATGGCTATTATAAAAAATGGACAACCGTAACTATAGACCTAACTTCTTATATTAGTTCAACAGTTACAATTGAATTTGTTACTCAAGATTGTACCCTTGGTGGGCATTTTGGTTATGCTTATATTGATTGTTCATGTTCGCAATTGCAAGCTACTACCGCATTTTGCCCCAACGATACTGTTTTGATGTTAGTTGCACCTCCGGGTTTTGTTTCTTACCAATGGCGGGATAGCAATGGCATATTAATTCCCGGTCCGACAGGAACTAACGATACGCTTTGGATTCCTAACCCAACATTAGGTCAGATTTATACTGTAAGTATGTTTTCTGTCTCTGGATGCCCTACTTCACTCTCTGTTACCTTATCAACCTCCACCATGCAGGTAAATCACGGAACTTTAAATGGCACCTGTACCGGGTTAAATAATGGCTTGGCTTATGTAACCACCACAGGGGCGAACGCTCCGTTTACATACGTATGGCATGATATAACAACAGGAGGAAATGTGGTTGGTACAAATAATGACAGTATAATAAATATGCCTTCGGGAACGTATTATGTAACTATTACCACCGGTGGAGGTTGCAACGGAACGGATACGATGACAATTAACACACCTGTTTTTCCTACCGATACCACTTTACACAATCATGTTTTTGTTTGTCCAAACGATAGTGCGGTTACTTTAGTTGCCCCGGCTGGTCATTCTTCATATACCTGGGTAGATCAATCGGGCACCCCTATTGCAGGAGGTAATACCGCTACCCTTATTTTGCATGCTCCGTTTTCCCCTGGTCAGGTTTACTATTGCAGTCTCGATTGCCCACACTGGTTTGGCGATTCTTTAATTCAAAACAGCATCCAGGCTGCATTTACACATACTAATGTAAGTTGTTACGGATTAAATGATGGTAATGCATCAGCAAATAACGTAACGGGCGCACCCGGTCCATATTTTTACACCTGGACCAACAGTGCCGGAACAGTTGTAAATTCTACAGCTACCCTTAGTAATGCTCCCGCAGGTACTTACATTGTAAATGTTCACACTTATGGCGGGTGCGGTAAAACAGATACCGTTATTATTACCCAACCTTTTAACCCCAATGATTCTGTGCATTTAACTACCATTTTCTGTATGGAAGATAAAAATATAGTTATGCGCGTTCAGCCAGGTTTAGGAAACTATACCTGGTATGCAGGCGATACCTCTTTAACCGGTATTATACTTTCTACATACGATACCTTATTAATTCCTGACCCTATTGTTGGTAGTGTATATACCATTCTTATTCATCCTCCTGTAGGTTGTGATTATTTAATTACTTCTACCTTAAAATATTCTCCTCCACCTAATTTGCCTAATTATTTAATTACATCAAATGTTTTTACTCCCGATGGAGATGGAGTAAATGATAAGTTTGATGTGAGCCTTGACCCCGCTACCAGGAGAAGTTCCACCACGGGTAATATTACCTCCACTACTACCAATGAGTTTGCGTATGTAAAAGATTTCCACATCGAAATTTTTAATCGCTGGGGCAAAAAAGTATTTGAATCAAGTGATGTACATACACAATGGGATGGAAGAATAAACGGAAACCCTGCTGATGAAGGCGTTTATTACTGGATGGCTTCGTTTACTTCTCTTTGTACCCCGGGTGGCGAACCTCACGAAAGTACCGGCTTTGTTCAGGTGGTTAGAAAACAGTAATTAAAAATTTAATATTTAAAAGCAAAGCAGCCTTACAGAATTGTGAGGCTGCTTTTTTTTGACTTCAAAAAGGTGAGAAAACACTTTAATTATTTTATATTCGTTCAATAAATTTTAGAACTTTGTGCCACTATTATGAAACTCCATTCAGACAAATCGTTATCGGAAGTACATTCAAGCATCGACATTACGAGCAAATCCGGGTTTTGGAAAAAACTATTTGCTTTTGTTGGTCCTGCCTATTTGGTTTCGGTAGGTTACATGGACCCCGGCAACTGGGCTACAGACATAGCCGGGGGTAGCAAGTTTGGGTACACCTTGCTATGGGTGTTATTAATGAGTAACCTCATGGCTTTGCTGTTGCAAAGTTTATCTGCCAGGCTGGGTTTGGTTCGCGGGTTAGACTTAGCCCAGGCATCGCGGGTAACATATCCTCCTTTTGTTAATTTTATGAACTGGGTTTTAGCCGAAATAGCTATTGCAGCCTGCGATTTGGCCGAAGTAATTGGTATGGCAATTGGGTTACAACTCTTGTTTCACATACCGATGTTAATAGGGGTTTCAGTCACAGTGTTGGATACATTGCTTATTTTAGTGCTGCAAAAGCACGGAATCAGGAAAATGGAAGCGTTTATTTTAGCACTCATTGCTACTATCGGATTTGCTTTTATTGCCGAATTAATTTTTGCAAAGCCAAACGGGGTAGAAATGCTGAAAGGTTTTATTCCGTCCATACCCAGCAGCGATGGGCTATACATTGCTATCGGAATAATAGGGGCAACAGTGATGCCACATAATTTATACTTGCATTCGTCCCTTGTTCAAACAAGGAAAATAAACCGAACTTCGAAAGGGATAAAGGAAGCTATTAAATTTAATTTTATCGATACGGTGGTGGCGCTCAACCTGGCATTGTTTGTAAACGCAGCCATACTGATACTTGCAGCTGCTGCTTTTTTTACCACAGGACATAATGAAGTATCCGAAATACAGGATGCGCATCGTTTACTCAATGATATTTTAGGAACCAGCTTTGCCCCTATTTTGTTTGCTGTTGCATTAATAGCAGCAGGGCAAAGTTCCACTCTTACGGGTACTTTATCGGGGCAAATAGTGATGGAAGGTTATTTGAATTTAAGAATTCAGCCCTGGTTGAGACGGCTCATCACGCGATTAATTGCTATCACTCCTGCCTTTTTGGTTATTTATCTTTTGGGAGATGGAGCCACCGGGCAACTGCTTATTTTGAGCCAGGTTATTTTAAGTTTGCAGTTGGGTTTTGCTGTTATACCGCTTATTCACCTTACTTCCGACAAAAAACTGATGGGAGAATTTGCCAATAAAGTTTGGCTGCAAATTGTTGCCTGGCTGGTTGCAGGCTTGATAGTTTACCTGAACGGGAAACTGGTTTACGATACTGTGAAAGGATGGATTTCCACTACTGCAAACCCTGCCATGCTCTACTTCACTTTGGTGCCATTGGTAATAGCAGCGGGTTTGTTATTGATATACATCACCCTTAGTCCAGTGATTAAAAAGGCGAAAGAAAAAGAAAACAAAGTGCCCCATGGTTTGCCCGAGCAGTTAACCATAGTAACAGAACAAAAATACAAACGGATTGCAATAACTGTAGATTTTAGCAATAGCGACAGCAAAGCAATAAGCAATGCTATTTCGCAGGGTGGAAAAATGGCGGAATATATTTTAATTCATATAGTGGAAACGGCAGGTGCACGGATGATGAACAGTGAGATTGATGATTTAGAAACCCTGTCGGATAAACACAACATGGAGAAATATAAAACAGAATTGGTTGCGAAAGGATATATGATAGAAACACAACTTGGTTTTGGAAATCCTAAAAAAAGCATTCCCGAAATTGTGAACCAATCCAATGCCGATTTGCTGGTAATGGGGGCTCACGGACACCGCGCGCTCAAGGATATACTTTTTGGAACCACGCTGGATGCAGTAAGGCATAATGTAAAAGTGCCACTTCTGATTGTGAAATAATGCAGTCACATTAAGTTGATATACTTTCTCCCGAATAAATTATCCGGTTTGCCTACTTTGCGTCTTTGCGAGAAACAATAAACGCTTATCTTTGCGAAGCAACGACTACTGAAAATGACTACTGAAAACACCATTAATATTAAAAACAAAAAAGCATCGTTTGAGTTTGCTTTTATAGACCATTACACCGCTGGGATTCAACTAACGGGTACAGAAATAAAATCTATTCGTGAGGGGAAAGCCAATATTAACGATGCTTTCTGCGTGTTCACAAAAAACGAACTTCATATCCGTAACATGCATATTTCACATTATTTTAACGGCACCTACAATAATGTGGATGAAAAACGCGACCGAAAACTGCTGCTCAATAAGCAGGAGTTGAACAAACTGCAAGGCAAACTGAAAGACCAGGGGCTAACGATAGTTCCGCTCCGGTTGTTCATAAGCGATAAAGGGTATGCCAAACTGGACATAGCACTGGCAAAAGGAAAAAAACTGTACGACAAACGCGATGACATTAAAAAGCGGGATACGGAACGCGAAATGCAGCGCAAAATGAAATAATTTATTTTAAGAAAAGAATGGTTCCTCTCTTAAAACATTTCACCCCCTTTCACTCTATCTTTTTCTTACCCCTCCCCTACTCTTCCCACAAAAAAGAATTTACAACGGCTTTAAGTCGCATCCTACCATTTAACCCCATTTCAATTTCAACAACTCATTAAATCTGAACCCTACTTATTAACATTCCTATCTTGATTACTATTTAAAATAAGTGGCATTTTAATTAAAAAAACCACCACTTTCGTGCTCAACTAAAAACAAAAATGGCTAATGGCAGATACTGACGATAGAGCAGTAGAATTAATTATGCTTCCTAATATGAACATTTTGCTGGACACACAAGGTATCGTCCGCATTACCTATTTGGGCGGAAGCATGATAGATGTACGAGATAAAATACAGGAAAAGGAAGCAGTAGGGCGAATTACCAAAGGGGTAAAACATCCCATTATGTTTGCTTTCGAGAGCATGGTAACTATAACTAAGGAAGCAAAAGAATACAGCATACAGGTGGAACAGGAACAGCCCATCCTGGCAATTGCCATATTGGTAGATAATTTTGCCTACCAATTATTAGCCGATTTTTATTACCGTTTTTATAAACCAAAAGTAAATTACAAGGTGTTTAAGGATGAACAAAAAGCGGTGGAATGGCTGCTGGAAGAAAAAACAAACTACTTCAAAAAATTTAATTCCCAATCACGAAATCTTTATTAGTTCCTCACCCGCTTGCCGCGGAAAGCGTTTTTTGAACCATATACTTTCGTAATTTCGTGAACCTTTTTATATGGAATCTATTCACGAACTGTTAAAAAAATACTGGGGCTATACCTCGTTTCGTCCTTTGCAGGAAGAAATAATTCATTCTGTTTTAGAAGGAAATGATACCCTTGCATTATTGCCCACGGGTGGGGGCAAATCCATTTGTTTCCAGGTGGCTGGTTTAGCAAAAAGCGGAATTTGTGTTGTTATTTCTCCCTTAATAGCCCTGATGAAAGACCAGGTGGAAAACCTTACCAGCAAAGGAATAAAAGCCATTGCAATTACTTCGGCAATGCACAAACGCGAAATTGATATTGCCCTGGATAATTGTGTGCATGGCAATATTAAATTTCTTTATCTCTCTCCCGAACGGCTGGAAAGTGAAATAGTAAAAGTGCGATTGCAGCGAATGAAAATAAATTTAATAGCTGTTGATGAAGCGCATTGTATTTCGCAATGGGGATATGATTTTCGCCCCAGTTATTTAAAAATAGCTGAACTAAAGCAATTGCTCCCGGGCATTCCCATCCTTGCTGTTACGGCAACAGCCACAGAGAAAGTGGTGGAAGAAATCCATGAAAAGCTATTATTCAAAACAAGAAATGTTTTTCAGCAAAGTTATGAGCGAAAAAACCTGGCTTATGTGGTGCTGCACGAAGATGACAAACCTGCAAGACTGGTAAAAATTGCCACCAACGTAAAAGGTACCGGAATAGTATATGTTCGCAACCGCAGAAAAACACAGGACATTGCCAACTATTTAATCAGCAATAAAATTTCTGCCGATTTTTATCATGCCGGGCTGGATGCTAAAACCAGGGATGCAAAACAAAACAACTGGATAAATAATAAAACCAGGATTATTGTTTGCACCAATGCTTTTGGCATGGGCATAGACAAACCCGATGTAAGATTTGTGGTACACCTGGACGTGCCCGATTCGGTGGAAGCTTACTTCCAGGAAGCCGGAAGAGCAGGTAGGGATGGACACAAAGCCTTTGCAATATTGCTTTATGCCAATAGTGATTATTTAGATTTGGAAAAGAATATTGAAATTGGGTATCCATCTATCAAAGAAATAAAACAAACCTACCAGGCACTTGCCAATTATTACCAGGTGGCAACCGGGGCAGGATTAGGGGTAACCTTCAATTTCGAAATTGCTGCTTTTTGTGAAACCTACCAACTGCAACCCATCACTGTTTTTAATTGCTTAAAGTTTATTGAACGCGAAGGCTATATTTCGCTTGCAGATGCCTTTCATCAGCCTTCGCGAATTAAAATAGAATTGAATAAAGAGGAGTTGTATCGTTTCCAGGTTGCCAATAAACCTTACGATGCCTTTATTAAATTACTGCTTCGCTCCTACCCTGCTTTCTTCGACAATTTTGTGAAAATAAATGAATATGAACTGGCAAAAAGAGCAACTACTAAGGTTGAAAATATTATTAAACGACTGGAGTTTCTTCATCAAAATAAAATACTTACTTATTTACCGCAAACAGAATTACCACAACTTACCTTTACGCAAGAGCGCATTGATGCCAACTATTTAAGCCTTAAAAAAGAAAACTTTGAGTTATTGAAAGCACGCGCCATTGCCCGTATGGAATGGATGGTGAATTATGCTGAAAGCACTCACCTTTGTAGAAGTCAACAGTTACTTGCTTATTTCGGGGAAACCGAAACGCACCGGTGCAACCACTGCGATATATGCCTGGAAGAAAACAGAAAAATATTACATACCGATGAATATGAAAGTATCAGCCGCCAGGTAAAAGAATTGCTTGCCATACATCCGCTGGAACTGAAAGAACTGGT
>JANYDQ010000391.1 GCA_025363555.1 Bacteroidota bacterium
AAAAAATTCGTTGCAGCCTGTCTTTAATCCAAATTTCACATCTGCTAAATCACTTAATGGAACAAATTTATCTTCTCCTCTTTTAAAAATATCAAAATAAACTTTAGGTGCTTTAAGAAACTGTCCCCACTTTGTAAACTTTGTAAGTGTTTCCTGATGAACGCAATTAATGCGGAAAAAATCGTTGTTCTCATTTTCGTTTGTGCGTTGCAATAGATTATAAAGTTTATTAACTCCTTTATAGTTTTTTATTGCACTGGCTAATGTGGAAGTAAAGTAAATAAATTTAACGGTGTTTGCGTTTCGTGCATCTTCATCGCGCTGCTTACGAAGAATTACTATTGTTGTGTTTACAGATGCAGAAGGAAAAAAGCGTTCTACTTCACTATCCATTATGGCAACTATTTCATAGTTGCGCAGTAAGTAGCGTTGCATATCAATACCGTAATCAGTATCTAACCAACTATTCTGACAAATAAAAGCAAGGTAGCCACGGTCTTTTAAAAATATACTTGCGTGGTAAAAGAAGTAAGCATAAATAGAGGTGCGTTGTGAAGGTTGAAAGCCGCATTCTTTTTGTATCAATGTTTGGATTATTGATTTACTAATAGTGCCGTGCATTGTTCCAATGTCTTCTTGGCGCGTGTATGGTGGATTGCCTACAATTGCATCAAATTTTGGGAGAGTAATAATTTCTTCTTTTCCTTTAACACCGTGAAATTTTAGTTTAGAATGTTCGGTGATGGCAAAAAAATCTTTATTAGTTATTCTTGGGTAACTTGCTTTGCGTGTGTTGCGAATTGCAAGATTGAGCATGCTTAAATATGCAGGGTAGCCCGATAAATCATTTCCGTAAATTTCATTTAATAATATTTCGTGCTTTACTCCTTTGTCTTCTTCGGCACATAAAACTTTTTTACGTTCATAAGCACGAACTAAAAAAGTACCTGAACCACAAGAGGGGTCAAATACTTTGTCGTTGCTTTTGTGAATAGCAAAAGCATTTATTAAATCAATAACGTGGGGCGGTGTAAAGTATTGTCCTAATTTATGTCTTTCATCTTCACGAATTAATTCTTCAAAAATTCTTCCGATAATATCAAAAGGAATATTACTGAAATTATAATGCCCGCCTGTGTCAAGTATTTCTTTTACTAAATCAATTATTGCATCACTTACAAAAGGGATTTTGAAAATAATGTCGGAACGTTCGCCAATTAATAATTCAAAGTTTCCTGTTACTGCCTGAAAGGTTTCAAAGTATTTCCAAATATGTTCTTCCAATTCATCTGGCGTACTAATGGAATCGGGAACATCCATTGGATGTAACTCGTGGTAAGTTTGGTTATCTACATACGCTTTATAAAAAATGAGTTTTGAAATGAGCATCAAAACTCCAATGTGTGTAAGGTTTTCTATTTCCTCAAATGTTGAGGGTTTGTTCCATAACTGACTTTGCGCATATCGCGTAATGTCTTTTTCAAATGCTTTGTTGTTTTTATATTTGTCGTGTACTTTATTACTAATAGAGTGGGAGTAAACTTCAATGAGCTTGCGAATTTTGAAAATGAAGAGTTCATCAAGGTCAGCAAACTTGATAGCTTTTCTTTCCAGAACTTCAATAGCTCTTTCTAAATAAAATTCTGCAATTTTCCGAAGTTTGTTTTCTACATCTTTTGAGATTGTATAATTCTGACTTAATCTATTTATCTCCTGTATTGTAAAAGGTCCTTCAAAAGGTATTGCTTTTTCAAGATTAATATTTGTTGCATCAAAAAAAGCTGCTGCAATGAAATTACAAATACTAAAATATTTTATGTCGTGTTTTTGTGCTCTTTGTAATTCGCGTAACAAAACATTACTATCAAAAACACTTTTTCCGTCTCTTGCTGTCGGGTCTTTAAGTTCAATAAAGAAAAGTGTTTTTCCGTTTTTGTTTTTGAGTGTAATGTCTGCGCGGTGTTCTTCCTGCACTGTATAAGGTAAAATTCTTCCCTCTAAACCTTTTTCTTTAATTAGTTCGGTGAAGATTGTATTAAGTGAGCCTTGAAGTTGACGTTCTATTTTCATTTTTATTTTAATCAAAAGTAAATTATTTTATGATATAAAATAAATTTAGGAATATTGTTGTGAACAATTGAAAGTTAAAAAAGTAACATTAATTAACATCAAATAAAAATAATTTTTTGAGATTCCTTCCCTCACGTGCGGGATTCGGATTAACAAAGTTGTTTGGCAGAAGAAGGGAGAAGGGCGGGTGCTTGGCCCCGCCCTTCTCCTACCCCCAACACCCAAAGGCTGTCATTCCGAACGAAGTGAGGAATCTCGTTAACATAGCAAAAGTAAAGAATACTAACAAACAGATGTTAATAAATATCAGTTAAAATGACAAATAGTATAGATATATTACCTAAATTCGTTTATTAATTATAATATGTGATAAATAATTTTAGAATCATTTACTCCGAATGGCAAAAAAATATATAAAAGAACATATAAATAGTGTGATAGCTGCTTTAGAAACCCTTTCGGGCAAGCCTATACTTTCTATTGAAATTCTGGAAGAATTAAATGAGTTTATTTCTTATCTCACCAACGGGGAAATGAAAATAGCACCTGCCGAAAAACCTCCAATTATTTATAATCCCTACCAGCTTCAACTTTTTAGAAATGAGTTGCCGGGGCGTGAACTGGATGAATCGTATATGGAGCTAAAAAAACTGGCTGAAAAGGCACTTGCAAACCCCTTACTGTTTGGGGTAAAGGAAATAAACCTGGGCAAGACAGTAAGGCGATTGGATTTTCTAGGTATAAAACCGGGAGAAAAACGACCTATGCTCCTGGTGGGTATGAACCTTATTAGAAAGGAAATGCCGAATATATTATGTAATGCAACCGGAACTATTAAAACTCACTTTACAATGGTAAAAAGCCGGATAGGTCAATTTTCTGATGAAGAGTTATACAATATAATTACATGTAGTGACGAATACTACACCATACATTATTTACCTCTTATTGAAGATAACAGGCAAATACATGACAAAAATTATATAAAAAAGAAAAAAATCTAATTATACTCCATTTGGATTAGTACTTTCAAATCTCAATCCGATACATTTGTCCCATAATTAAAAGACAAATGTTTACAAAAGCATCAAACATATCGAAAACAAAGGGCAATAGAGCTGCAAAGGTTATTTTTAAGCCCGTAGGATATAGAATATTTTTCACTTTACCTGGTGTAAACTTATTATCCAACGGGCTTAACCTTGCAATTCTATTTTTTTTATTTGCAAATTTTGCAATTTGCCATGCAATAGTTAGTGGAGATGCTCCAATAGTTAGTGGAGATGCTCCAATAGTTAGTGGAGATGCTCCAATAGTTAGTGGAGATGCTCCAATTGTTAGTGGAGATGCTCCAATTGTTAGTGGAGATGCTCCAATAGTTAGTGGAGATGCTCCAATAGTTAGTGGAGATGCTCCAATTGTTAGTGGAGACAGAATAGGTAAATATAGCGTATTAAAAAGTAAAATTAAGGAATGTGCAGTTAATTTTAATTCATTATATAATAGTGTACTTACTTTATGTAATGAAAAGGTGAGGTTTTACTATAATTTACCATTGCCGGAAGTCTAATGTAAAAGATTCCAGATTTCAAATTTGAAATTTCAGCAGCAACTATTCGTAATTCGATATAATTCGTAATTCGTAGAAGCACAATAAAAATAAAAATAAAAATAAACCAACAGCGCATATTCGTTATTCGAAAGATTCGTTATTCGTTGTAAAATAAATAAATAAAAATGAAAAAGAAATATATGTACATAGGTGCAAACCCTATTGGAAAAAGACAGATAAGGATAATTAATAATAATCCTTTCAGAAAATTAATGTTTTCTGCACCAGAGCTAACTGTATTTTTAGCAATTATCAGGGTACCCATAATAAAAGGAAACCTTGGTTTTTCCGTGAATGAAAAAGATGGGGATTTTGTAATTAAATCATCTGCTATACATGCGGCAATATTTGCTAACACAGGCGGATATTATTCTCCTCCATTTGGAGCACTTGCTGCGCTGGACACAGCTATTAGCGACCTGGTGTTGCGCATAGCCGATGTAGAAGCAAGAGTATATGGTTCGGAAGCTGCAAAGATGGTAGCGAAGCGGGATGTAATGAGGCTACTGAAAAAGGCACTGAATTATGTGAACAACATCGCCTTCGATAACCAGGTAGTTGCCGGGGAAGTGATTACTGGCGCAAAATGTTTGGTTAACAAGCCAAGATTAGGCGGCAAGGCAGACCTGAAAGCAGTAAATGGTCCGGGATATGGTGTAGTAAGGTTGTTTGCCAAGGCACTTAAACTGAATGGCAAATTCCTGAAAGCAACTTACGAATGGCAGTTCAGCATTGACGCTGGCAGAACATGGGAAAACATTCCGTTTACCAACAAAGCAAGAACAACAGTTCAAGGTATGCTTAGGGGAATTGAAACATCATTTCGCAAGCGCGACTATTCTGAAAAAACAGGATTGAGCGATTGGAGCGACCCTATTACTTTTTATCCGTTGTAAAAAATAGGCAATAGGCAATGGCGAATAGGAAAAAGGAAACCGGCATTTCTACTACCTATTCGCTTTTCGCTAATCGCTATTCGCTTAAAAGGAAACCGGCATTTCTACTACCTATTCGCTATTCGCTAATCGCTATTCGCTAATAACTATTCGCTATTCGCTTTTCGCTATTCGCTATTCGCTAATAACTAATAACAACAAATTAAACAATTTAACAATAAATAAGATGAAAAAACTAGGCAATCAATTATCAAAATTTTTACCCATCGCCAAATTGGTACACCACCTTGTTCAGCGATGGAATGTGCAACCGGTGCAACCTGTTCCTGCTCCGCATGTGGTTATACAGCGGGCAAAGCCGGCAATAATCAGCAACAGTTTTCAGCGCCTGCCCGACTGGCAACTATTAAAGTTTTCTAAACAGGTATTTGAAAACATGTTTCATAATCCCGATTTTGCAGCCGAACACCTCACTGTTTTATACCTCTCGCCAAAAATAAAACATATGATGTATGGCATTTATGAAAAAGAAAGAAACTGGG
>JANYDQ010000031.1 GCA_025363555.1 Bacteroidota bacterium
CCTTTCGTTATCCGTACCCTACACCTTCCTCATCCTCACAGTTATCTTTTTAATCTTCCCTTTCTCAATCCCAACATTACTTTGCACATCAGTAACATAAGTAACCATTTCCGAAGTAATAATATAATTCCCATTCGCCAAACCCTTCTCCCTTCTGTTACCAAGTTTAGTACTATGCCCAACAAAAGTCTTAATCCCATCAGTAGTAGTAACCTTAATTCCCTTCAACACCACACCCGTAACATCATCCACATAATGCAAAACCAAAGATAAATGCTCAAACACAGCATTACCCTTCCGGTAACTATCCTCCACACCCTTCACAAAATCAGCATTCGTACTCCCATAACCCCCAACAGCCAAATCAATCATATCCTCCGCAATATCATCCAATGTTTTTACCCCCGCCTTAATATCAAAAGTAGCAGTTTTCACACCCACCTTAGCAGTCCCAGGCGCAGCCTCAGCAGTAATAAAAGCAGTCCTTGCAGCTCCCACAGCAGCCACCACCGGACCAGTTATATGATAACCTCCCGCAACCAAAACACCCAGGTTACTCGTTGCCCTGTCAAAAGCAGTTTTCCATCTCGCCACCAGCAGTTCCTCATCCCCATAATACAAATCACTAAAACTAAAATCAATCTCCCCTCTCAAGGTAGCATTGCCCGTTCTTCTTGCAAACACCTTCATTATTTTACATACTCCCAGCGCCTTTGTCGCAGCATCAAACCTGAAATTCTGCTTACCCGTAGCTATTCCCGTATTATCGTTTTTCTGAATAACCTCGTATGCCTTTATCACCTCTATCTCATCATGCAATTCATCCCGCCCATCCTGGAAAGCCACATCACCTGTCCAAACTGCATTATTATCATCCACAAATTTTAATTGAGTTTCGGCAGCATTCAATGTCGCCTTTTCTGTTGCTTCCATTTTTCCTTGTTTTTTGGTTTAAATTACTACTATTTTACTGATATTTTCACTATTTACCTATTAATCAATTACTTAAAAAGTCGCTCTTTCCTCTCACGAAGCCTCTCTTTCATCACTTTGCGCCTCTCTTTCCCCACTTTATGCCTCTCTTCCTCCTCTTTGCCCCTCTCTTTCCAAACTCCCTTCCTCTCTTTCTTCACTTTCCTCCTCTCTTTATCCCCTTTGCCCCCCTCTTTCCAAACTCCCTACCTCTCTTTCCTCACTTTACTCCCCCTCTTTCTCCTCTTTGCCCCTCTCTTTCCATTCTTTAACCCTCTCTCTCAAAAAAGACTAAAAAAAATCCTTTCCATCATTCCACTCTCCTAAATCCTTTTTTTTCAAATTCCCCCCTATTCCCAATCCCCCAAAACTTTTCAAAAAAAAATCCCCTCCCGAAAAAAATCGGGAAGGGATAAAAAAATAAAAAGTAAAATAAAAGTTCTACATATAATAAAGAATGTGAAAGTCTGCTCTCTGCTCTCTGCAAATTAATAATGGAAATCATGATGTAAAGATTTTAAATCCGGTACAACATTAGTTAAAAAATCTTAAATGTCTTTAAAAATTTCAAAATTGTTAATAACTTTTTTTAAAATAAGAAAATCATATACTATATTATTGTATTTAAAACCGCTTCAATTCACCGATTGGGTATAGCTTGCAAACACTTTTTTTACTTCAAGAGAACTTTTGCAAGTGCAATTGAGTTTTCCAAAACAAAAAATCCCTCCCGAAACAATTCGGAAGGGATTCTTAAATCCCGCTTCAACCGGGACTTTAGGGCGGTTCTAAAAATTAGATTTTTTTAGGCAGGCAAGTTTTTAATTACGGAGTTTACATTTGTAAATGAGTAAATTAAAAATGAAGCCTAACGACAAAAAAGCAATTTTTAGAACTGCCCTTTTAAAATAATAATAAACTAACTTAATGCAATTCGTTTGAATCCTATAACTGTCAAGCCTTTCTCTGAATCATTCATATATTGAGCAATTGTTTTTTTGTTGTCTTTAATAAACTCCTGGTTCAATAATGTGGACTCTTTATAAAACTTATTCAATTTACCCATTGCAATTTTCTCCAGCATATCCTCTGGCTTCCCTTCTGCACGAGCCTGTTCTTTACCCACTTCTATTTCTCTTTGAATAGTATCAGCATCCACATCACCTTTATCAACAGCTACCGGAGCCATTGCAGCCACCTGCATTGCAACATCTTTTGCTACTTCAGCATTAACAACCGCAGAACTAAATCCAACAATGTTTGCCAATCTACTACCCGGGTGGTTATAAGCAATTACAAACGGAGCTTCCACAATTTCGTATTTATTCAACTCAATTTTTTCACCTATCACACCTGTTTGCTCAATCAGCTTTTCACCAATAGATATTTTATCATCATAAGCAAGTCCTTTTAATTCATCTGCATCCTTAGGATTTTTTGCAATTGCTATTTCCAAAATGTTATTTGCAAATTGTTGATACGATTCGTTCTTTGCAACAAAATCTGTTTCGCAGTTTACTGCTAATACCACACCCCTTTTATTATCCGCTGTTGTTTTTGAAACTACTACTCCTTCTTTCGAATCTCTGTCGCTGCGGTTAGCGGCTACCTTTTGTCCTTTTTTACGTAATTCATCAATTGCTTTTTCAAAATCTCCTTCTGCTTCTGTCAAAGCTTTTTTGCAGTCCATCATACCTGCACCTGTCATTTGTCTTAGCTTGTTAATCTCTGCTGCTGTTATCGTCATTGTTGTCATTGTTATTTTTTGTTTTTTAATTATTTTATTTCTTAATCATAATTGACGAAGTCAATTCATATATCAAATCATAAATCTTTTTTAATCTTAAACAATCCTAATAAATCCGTGTTCCCACCCTACCCCAAATTTCCTATTAAAAAAATGTCCCGATTTTGTCAGGACATTTAAAGATTATTTCTTTTCTGCTACTGTTTTTCTTTTTCGTCCTGCCGGTGCCGCCTTCTTTGCACCGTCTTCATCACTTGCCGATTTGAATTGCTCTCCATCCGCCATATTCGAAGCATCACCTGTAGTTTTAGCGCCTTCTTTTTCTTCAGTTGCTGTTTCTTTATCTACTTTGCGTTCCGACAAACCTTCTTCAATTGCTTTAGTAATAATTCCTGTAATCAAAGCAATAGAAGTTGAAGCATCATCATTTGCAGGAATTGCATAATCCACCAAATTAGGATCTGAATTAGTATCAACAATTGCAAATGTCGGGATGTTCAAACGTTTTGCTTCTGCCACTGCAATATGTTCTTTCGAAATATCAACTATAAATAATGCAGCCGGTAAACGGGTTAAATCTGCAATACTTCCCAAGTTGATTTCTAATTTTGCTCTCACGCGGGAAATTTGTAATTTTTCTTTTTTAGAAATATTATTAAAAGTACCATCAGTTGCCATTTTATCAATAGTAGCCATTTTACGAACCGCTTTGCGAATAGTCGCAAAGTTAGTAAGCATACCACCTGGCCAACGTTCCGTTACGTAAGGCATATTTACATTTTTTACTTTTTCAGCCACTATATCTTTTGCTTGTTTTTTTGTTGCAACAAATAATATTTTTTTGCCTGATTTTGCAATCTGTTTCAATGCATTTGCAGCTTCATCAATTTTCACAACTGTTTTATTCAAATCAATGATGTGAATACCATTTTTTTCTGTGAAAATATAAGGAGCCATCGCAGGGTTCCATTTTCTTTTTAAGTGACCGAAGTGTGACCCCGCATCTAATAGTTCATTAAAATTTGTTCTTGGCATTTATTGTTTTTTAATTTTTATTTAATTTTTATCCGCCCAAGTCTTCTGACTTTTGACTTTCTACTTTTGACTTACTCTTAACGTTTACTGAATTGGAAACGCTTACGAGCTTTTTTCTGACCCGGTTTCTTACGTTCAACCATTTTCGGATTTCTTGTCATCAACCCTTCTGCTTTTAACAAAGGCTTGTGATTTGCATCCATTTCTACTAAAGCACGGGCAATTGCTAAACGTACAGCTTCTGCCTGACCTGTTACCCCGCCCCCTTTTACAGTTACTTTCACATCATATTCACCCAATGTTTTTGTAACACCAAATGCCTGATTAACTTTGTACTGTAAAACAGATGTTGTGAAATAGGTTTTGTAATCTTTATTATTGATTACAACTTCGCCTGTTCCTTTTTGCACATAAGCACGTGCTACAGCGGTTTTTCTTCTACCAAGAGTATTTACTACTTCCATTTATTTATTTAATTGAATTGATTTTTATTTCTTTAGGTTGCTGTGCAGTATGAGGATGTTCGGCACCTGCATAAATATAAACGTTACGTCTCAAAGCATCGCCCAATTTGTTTTTTGGCAACATACCGCTCACTGCTTTACGGATAACATCCGAAGGATTTTTTGCCAATATCTCTTTTGGAGTAGCAAAACGTTGTCCGCCCGGATAACCTGTATGGCGTACATATTCCTTGTCAGTTAATTTTTTACCGGTTAATTTTACTTTCTCCGCATTGATAACAATTACATTGTCACCGGTATCCACGTGAGGTGTAAAATTGGTTTTGTTTTTCCCTCTTAAAATAAAGGCTACTTCAGACGACAAACGACCTAACACTTGGTTCTCGGCATCAATGATTACCCATCCTTTGTTTACAGTTTCTTTGCTTGCTGAAACTGTTTTATAACTAATTGCTTCCACTATTTATTTGTATTAATTTATATACTGTTAATCCGCTTTTTTAAAACGGGGTGCGAAGATACATAACTTTTTATTACTGACAAATTAATTAACAAAATAAATGTTGAAAACTAATTGTAGGGAATTCTAAATGTTGAGATTCCTTACTTCGTTGGGAATGATAACATTTACAATTAGAGAGGATCCCTTCCGTTACCCTAAGGTTCTGTCATTCAGAACGAAGTAAGGAATCTCCATCTAATACAAAATACCTAAACCAGCGAAATATCGAACTGCACCAGGTCAATAAATTCCTGAACACGCGCATCTACCTGGTTGTGGGTTAATCCTGTTAAGTTTTCCGTCCCGAATTTTTCCACACAAAATGATGCCATGGCAGATCCAAATATAATAGCACGCTTCATGTTTTCAAACGAAATGTCTTTTGTTTGTGCCAAATAGCCAATAAACCCTCCGGCAAAGGAGTCTCCTGCTCCAGTTGGGTCAAATACTTCTTCTAAGGGTAATGCAGGCGCAAAAAACACTTGCTCTTTATTAAAAAGCAATGCACCGTGTTCTCCCTTCTTTATAATAAGATATCGTGGACCCATGGTCAAAATCTTTTGTGCTGCCTTTACTAATGAGTATTCTCCGGAAAGTTGTCGTGCTTCAGAGTCGTTCACAGCAAGTACATCCACCTGACCTATTATATTCAGTAATTCAGGCAATGCAATATCCATCCAGAAATTCATCGTATCCAGTACTATTAATTTCGGGCGGGTTTTTAATTGTGCCAATACTCTTAACTGTACCTGGGGGCTCAAATTACCTAACATTAACAATTCGCAATCCTGGTATTGGTCCGGAACTATAGGGTTAAATGTTTCCAATACATTTAATTCGGTGGCTAAAGTATCCCGCGTATTCATATCGTTATGATATTTTCCCGACCAAAAGAAGGTTTTCCCTTCTTTTATTATTTGCAACCCATCTGTATCAATATGGTGCTTATTCAGCATATCAATATTTTCTTTGGGGAAATCGCCCCCAACAACAGATACTAAATTGATATCCCGGGTAAAGTAAGAAGCTGCTAAACCTATATAGGTAGCGGCTCCGCCAAGTATTTTATCGGTTTTTCCAAAAGGGGTTTCTATAGCATCAAACGCAACAGTTCCTACAACAAGTAAACTCATAAGTAAAATTATTTTTAAAATTTTTGCACAAATATATTGCATAATTCAATTGAACCAACTACTTTCGCACTCCTTTTTAAAAAAGGTCATTCTTCCTTAGCTCAGTTGGTTAGAGCATCTGACTGTTAATCAGAGGGTCGCTGGTTCAAGTCCAGCAGGGAGAGCACTAAAATCAAGGGTTTCAAGCTATCACTGTTTGAAACCCTTTTTTATTTTTCAATTAATTGTGCCTTTTTTTATTTCCCCCTTTTACTTTTCGAAAAAAATAGTTATAAATCTCCGAATAATAAATCAGGATTTTAAAAGCATAGATAGGAGATGTAAACTTTTGATTTAATTTCCTGTTTTGAGCTATCATAAACCGATAACCCAAATCGGCACCCACACCTGCCCACTTAAAAGGTTTATATTCTATAGAAACTGCGGGCTCGTATACAAAACTCAATTTCTCGTCCGCTCTTGTTTTCACTCCTTCCATAGTGTATTTATAATACGTATCGCCTATGCCTATCTGCAAAGGCATGCTCAACTGCCAATCTTTGGTTTGATAAAAAACATATTCTGCTTCTACAGAAATATAAAACAGTTTCAGTTTTTCAATAACGCTGTCTTTCTTTCCATAGTGGTTTACAAAATAAAATTTCTCATCAAAATTAGTAGTGGGCGGATACAGTTGGTTATAACCTATTCCGAAATACAAACGGTTTCCATAATTGATACCCATAACAACTCCAAATATTTTTGCGCGACTATTTTCTATAAACGAATTACGATTATCGAATTTTAAAAACAAATGCGGCTTTTGTGTAAGGCAATACTTAATAGTATCCAGGGTAGGTTGCGCTTTAAGAGTAGCGACAAAAAAAAGGAGAAGAAAAGAAAAGAGTGCTTTGCGTTTAATCATGATGCAAAGATACGTGGGTTTTTAATTGATAATCATCTTCTTCCTCATAAACGCCCATCTGTACCAGCCACTTCTACAAAATAAACCCTGCCTTCATTTCTCCTTTTTCTATTACCAATTGTTTTCCTGTATTTGGCGGAAAGTGCCCTTGTCATCGCCACTTCCCCCTGCACCCTTCGCCCATGCCCAATGAGACGCCTGCCCCCAACAAATTTCATTTATCTAAAATGCTAAAAAGGGGTATTTGCAAGAAAAGAACATTGCAATGTGTATTGGTAGTAAAAAGTATATTTATATGGTTGTCAGTTTTGTTTGTTTATTTAGGATTTTTATCATTTTTGGGAACAAAAACACGACTTTTTCTACTTTTTGAATAAAAAAGGAATATTTTTGATTATTTCAGTTGGTTCAAAAACTTGCTTTTGAGGTTAAAACCAGATCATTTCTGATTGCCGATGGAGTTTTTTCTGTTAAAAAAATGATTTTCGTTATCGTAAAAACGATTTTCGCGATAACGAAAATGGTATTTCCGATTGCCGATGGAGTTTTTCCGATTGCAAATGGAGTTGCTCCAATTAAAGATGGTGTTTTTGCCATAGTACAAATGATTTTTCCGATTGGCTATGGAGTTTTTTTTATTAAAAAAATTGATTTTTTCGATGGTCGATGGCGTTTCCAAGCTATAAGGCTTAAAGGACACAACCTTTGGTACAGGTTTGTCATCTTAAGGTAGGAGAGTCGGCAAGTTCTTAATCATGGATCCAAAAAAAAATCCCTGTTCCATCCGGAACAGGGATCTTTCTCTATCTGAAAATCTAATAATTTATCAGTTTCGCTAATGCCCTCCCCCATCTATCTCGCCTTCTTCCAGCGGAACAGTTTGCGGGCAGAAATCCTGTGGTTTTCCGGGTTTACTATAATCATAAGGCCAGCGATAAACAGTTGGCAATGCTCCGGGCCAGTTTCCATGGGTGTTTGCCATTGGAGTGGTCCATTCCAAAGTGTTTGCACCCCATGGATTTTGTTCCGATTTTGGTCCTCTGAACATGGAATAAAAGAAATTAAACAAAAATATCATTTGAACACAAGCCGCTAATATGGCAAAACAGGTAATAAAAACGTTAATGTCAACCAAATTATCGAACATCGGGAAAGCAGAGTTCGAATAATACCTGCGCGGTACACCTGCCAAACCTAAAAAGTGCATTGGGAAAAACACTCCGTAAGCCGAAATAAATGTTCCCCAGAAATGGATGTATCCTAATTTCTTGTTCATGTGGCGAAGAAACAATTTCGGATACCAGTGATAAACACCCGCCAACATACCCAAAATAGCAGAAACACCCATTACGATATGAAAGTGAGCAACCACAAAATAGTTATCGTGAATAGGAATGTCCAGCGCTGAATCGGCAAGAATAATACCTGTCAATCCACCGGAAATGAAAGTAGAAACCAACCCGATAGCGAACAACATAGCGGGAGTGTAACGAATATTTCCTTTCCATAAAGTAGTAATGTAATTAAATGCTTTTACCGCAGAAGGAATGGCAATAAGCAACGTGGTGAACACAAACACAGAACCCAGGAACGGATTCATTCCGGTTATAAACATGTGATGCCCCCATACAATAAATGATAAAAAACCAATAGCCATAATAGAACCAATCATGGCCCTGTAACCAAAGATAGGTTTACGCGAGTTCACCGAAATAATTTCGGAAGTAATACCCAGGGCAGGCAGCAAAATGATATATACCTCCGGGTGACCCAGGAACCAGAATAAATGCTCGTATAAAATGGGGCTTCCACCGGTTTGCTCCAATGCCTGTCCGCCAATATATATGTCAGATAAGTAAAACGAGGTTCCCAAACTTCTGTCGGAAATTAATAATAATGCTGCCGAAAACAACACAGGGAAAGAAAGAACTCCAAGAATAGCTGTTACCAAAAATGCCCATACTGTTAAAGGTAAACGAGTCATAGACATTCCTTTTGTACGCAAATTAAGAATGGTAACAATGTAGTTCAAACCAGCTAACAAAGAAGAAACAATGAATAAACTCATGGAAACCAGCCAGAAAGTCATTCCTAATTTACTTCCGTCCATTGCCTGCGGCAAAGCACTTAGCGGTGGATAAACTGTCCAGCCTCCCGAAGCAGGACCTGTTTCGCAGGCAAACCCTGCTAACATAAAGCAACTGGATAAAAAGAAAAACCAATACGACAACATATTTAAAAATCCTGAAGCCATATCTCGTGCTCCTACCTGGTAAGGAATCAATAAGTTGCTGAAGGTTCCGGATAATCCTGCCGTTAACACCATAAATACCATAATGGTTCCGTGAATAGTAACCAATGCCATGTACATTCCCGGGTCCAGAATTCCGTCTTTACCCCACTTATCTCCTAAAATAAAATTAATAATGGCAAAATGTTCCCCGGGCCATGCCAATTGCAAACGGAAAAGGAAAGACATTCCCATAGCAAGAGTAGCCATTATCACCGCAGTTATTAAAAACTGGCGAGAAATGACTTTGTGGTCCATACTAAAAATGTATTTGGACACAAATGATTCTTCGTGATGATGATGGTCATCGTGACCTGCGTGAGCTTCGTGATGGATGTGTGCTTCTGCTGACATATTATTCTTTTATTGTTTAAATTCTGATTCTTAAATTATTTGGCTGCAACGGGTTTTGATTCTGCAGCCGTTGTTTTACTTTTATATGTTTTTTGAGTTTTTAACCACGCATTATAATCTGCTTCGGTATCCACTATAATAGTCATTTGCATATTGTAATGACTTACCCCGCAAATTTTGTTGCAAAGTAAAATATAATCAAACTTCTGATTATTTAATTTATCCCTCATTTGCTGGGTGGTGATAATAGGAGTAAAGTGCAACATAGTAGTCATTCCTGGAACACAGTTCATTTGCGCTCTGAAATGAGGCAGATAAGCACTATGAATTACATCGCGGGAATTCAATTTGAATTCAATTTCTTTTCCTAACGGAATATGAAATTCATTTCTAACAATAATATCATCATCCCCTTTTCTATCACCATCATCCATTCCCAAAGGGTTAGTGTCTGTAATCAGTTTATAATTGGAATCGCCTAATAAATTATCCTTCCCTGCATATCTTGCCGTCCATTGAAATTGTTGAGAATACAGTTGCATTACAATAGCATCCTTGGAAGCAGGTGCGGTAATTTTATTCCATGCTTTTAATCCGAAAATAATGATAACGGCAAGTACAATAGCAGGAATAACAGTCCAAATCATTTCCAATTTATTGTTATGAGGAAAATAAGTAGCGGTATTTCCATTTCGTCCATAATATTTGTAAGCAAAATAAAACAACACCACATGAGTTATAACAAAAACAAAAAACAGAATAGCCATATTAAAATTAAACAGCCAGTCTAACCCCACTCCATGCTCCGAAGCCGATTCAGGTAACATTCTTGGTCCGTAACTCTCTAAATTAAATATAATAAATGCAAAAAATACTACCAAAAAAGTCATCATGATTTTACCCATCATCCTGTTGTCGTTTTCTGTAACCTCGTGCTGTTTCTTTCCCTTCAAACTGGTGGACAGTTCATATACTTTTACCAAATAGCCGATGGCGAAAACTGCTAAAATAATGGCAACGTAAACTAAAATCTTTATCATATTCTTTTAATTGTTTTATTGTTAAATTGTCAAATTGCTATATTGTTTATTGTTTTATTGTTTTAATGCTATTCTGTTAATGTCTAATCTATCCTGCTAACACCCTTTTTAACAATTTGACAATACAGCCATTTAGCAATTTATTTATTTTAATACTGATGATGTAAACTTTCTTCCAGGTAAGGGTGCTTTTGAACAGACAAAGGCGCTTTTGCCAATGATTTGTGAACCACGAATATGAGTAACCCCACAAAACCTAAAGCAGTTCCTATTTCTATAAAACCTAAGTGGTGGTCGCCTTTTACTGTTGCTGGCATCACCATATCATACACATCCAGCCAATGTCCTATTAATATAATACATCCTACAATAACCAGGAAATAATAGTTGCGTTTTGCATCGCGACTCATTAATAATATCATCGGGAAAGCAAAGTTCATAAAGAATACCGTCCACATCAAGCCCATGTATCCGAAATTATGCAAACGGTCCTGGAAATAAATAATTTCTTCTGGAATATTGGTGTACCAGATTAACATAAACTGGCAGAACCAAAGGTAGCTCCAAAGAAAACTTACAGCAAACATCCATTTTCCAATATCATGAATATGGCTGTCGTTTACCTGTGGTAAATATCCTTTACGTTTCAAAAACAAAACAGTAAGCATAATAGTAGTCATTGCAGAAATCCACATTCCGGAAAATGCATACCAGCCATACATGGTGCTGAACCAGTGAACGTCTAAGGACATCATCCAGTCCCAGGCAGAGGTAGAAGAAGTTACAGCAAAGAAAACAAGAAACAAAGCACCTTTACCCATGTTTTTAAAATGCAAAGAAGTACCTCCCTGCAAATCCTCTTCCAGCGAACGTTTGCGGAATCCTCTCTGAAATAAATTCCAGATAACAAGATAAGCAATAGTTCTTGTCCAAAAGAAAACGGGGTTTAACCAGGTGTGTTTATGAGCAATTAACTCATCGTATTTAGGAGAAGTTTTATCCGTCACAGCAGGGTCCATCCATTCCCATAAATGATGAAGGTGTAACTGTCCGGCAAGAATAATTAAAAACATAATGGTGGCACCCACGGGCAAATAACACGAAACTGCTTCATAAACTCTTTTCACTGCCACCGACCATGCAACCTCTGCAGCATACTGCAATGCCATAAAGAATGTAGCCAGCAATCCTATTCCCATAAAGAAATAACCATTCAGTAAAAGATTTGCCCAAATACGGGTATGCTCATTAGCAGCAGCACCTGCGCCTTCGGGAGTTTGGCAAAATCCAACTATTATTGCAATTAAACCAATTGCCATTAAACCAAAAGTAAAATTCCTGGTTTTGTTGGTAAATGTATACGTTTCGTTATTCATATTTATATTTATATTTTAAATTCTATCCCGCACATGCGGGACTAATATCTAAATTCTAATTTTACTTTGTACCTTTAGTTTTCGACTTTTTTTCTTTCACCTTTACTTCCTTTGTTGCCGATGAGTCCGCTGCCGGTGCAGGCATTCCATCAGGGTGCTGCAAATGCTGAACATATAATACCAGTTTCCATCTTTCTTCCTGGGTTAACAAAGAAGCATGCGGTCCCATGTATCCTCTGCCGTATGCAATGATATAAAAAAGTTCTCCTTCCGTCATATTGATTTTATCCGCTTGAGTATATGGTGGCGGTGCCCCTGCAAGTTTTTGTCCTACAAGTCCGTCCCCTTGTCCGGTAGCGCCATGACAATGAACACAATATTTACCATACAATTCTTCTCCCTGCTTGGTATTCATCTCATTTCTTTCTAATGGATTATGAGCATTTAGTTTCGCCTGCTCCAATCCTTCAGCAGTATTAGCATAAGGAAAAGGCAAATAACCCCTTGCTATAGTTCCTGCCACAGGTATCCTGTTTGTCTGAATAGTATCAAACGAACCATCAGAATTCTTTATCACCGAAAAAGAATTGGTTTCTAACGAAGGCGAACGATACATATCCGGCATATATTCCACCCCGGGACTATTTGCATCGTGCTTTGAGCAAGAGGTAACAGCAATGGTTATACTTCCCAAAACAGCCATTACAGAAATAATACTTTTTACTTTTTTCATATTAACTAATTATATTCTAATCTCTAAATTCTAAATGTCATCCGGAGTTCAGCCTCTTACGATCTTGTCGAACTATCCAAAGACTAATTCCTGTACTTAAAATTATTATTATTTATTTCAATAGCACCATCTTTTCTCAACATCGCTTCCAAATTGCCTCTGTTTTCCGCTTTAGTTTCAATTACCATCATAAATTTATCATCTGTTGTGCGTGGGTCCGGATTTTTTGGTTTTGCTCCCGGAACCAACCAGCACCTTAAATAAAAGGTAATAGCCATTCCGTGTGCTGCACATAACACCGTACTTTCAAAAGTGATAGGAATAAATGCAGGCACGTTCATATAATAAGAAAAACTTGGTTTCCCTCCAATATCTGTAGGCCAGTCATGTATCATCATGTACCACATCATCAAAGTAGCTAAACAGGTACCCGTAATTCCATAAATAAAGGCACAGATAGCTATCCATGTTCTTGGCAAGCCTATTGCTTCATCCAATCCGTGAACCGGGAAAGGGGTAAATACATCTTTTATTCTGACACCATTGGAACGAAGTGTTCTTGCACTTGCCAATAACGGCACTTCGTCATCAAATATCGCGTGAATTGTTACGTTACTCATTTTTTATATTGTTAAATTGTATATTGTTAACGAATCAAAATTAAATTAATGTGCGTGATGTTTTGCCTTGTCTTTATATTCCTGCCCCGATGATTTAATAATAGATTTCAATTCCGCTTGCGCAATTACAGGGAAATACCGGGTAAACAAAAGGAAAAAAGTAAAAAACATTCCTATCGTCCCCGTAAAAATTCCAATATCAACAAAAGTAGGATGATACATGTTCCAGGTAGATGGTAAAAAGGTACGGCAAAGAGTAGGAACTATAATTACAAAACGCTCAAACCACATACCTATGTTCACAATTATAGACATCACAAAAGTAAAAGCAAGGTTGGTTCTCAATTTTTTAATCCAAAACACCTGTGGCGAAACCACGTTACACGTCATCATCGCTGCATACGCCCACCAATAAGGTCCTGTCGCTCTGTTAATAAAAGCATACTGCTCATATTCCACACCCGAATACCACGAAATAAATAACTCCGTAAGATAAGCAACCCCAACTATAGAACCTGTTACAATAATAATAATGTTCATATACTCAATATGCTTTACAGTAATATAATTTTCCAAATGATACACCTTACGCATAATTAGCAATAGGGTTAACACCATTGCAAAACCTGAGAAAACCGCACCGGCAACAAAATAAGGAGGAAAAATAGTGGTATGCCATCCCGGTACTATAGAAGTAGCAAAGTCCATAGATACAATCGAGTGAACCGAGAATACAAGTGGAGTTGACAAACCTGCCAATACCAGCGAAACCTCTTCAAAACGACTCCAGTGGCGAGCACTTCCACCCCAACCCATACTTAATAAAGTGTACATCTTTTTGGCAAACGGTTTAACCGCCCTGTCCCGAATCATGGCAAAATCAGGAACCAAACCGGTGTACCAAAATACTAATGATACCGAGAAATAGGTAGAAACCGCAAATACGTCCCATAACAATGGTGAGTTAAAATTCACCCAAAGCGAACCAAATTGATTTGGCAATGGAAACAACCAATAATCTAACCACGGACGACCAGTGTGTAAAACCACAAAAATAGCAGCACACATTACCGCAAAAATAGTCATCGCCTCTGCCGAACGGTTAATTGCCATTCTCCATTTCTGACGGAACAATAATAATACAGCAGAAATCAACGTTCCTGCGTGACCAATACCGATCCACCATACAAAGTTAGTGATATCCCAAGCCCAATCAACTCCGTTATTCGAACCCCAAACCCCGATACCTGTACCAATAGTATAAGCCAAACAACCTATTCCCCATAAAAAGCAACATGTTGCCAAGGTAAGTAGCATGTACCATTGCTTAGTCGCTTTTCCTTCTATTGGTCTTACAATATCTTCACTTATCTGATGATACGTCTTTTTACCAAGAATTAAAGGTGTTCTTATTTCCGATTCTGCGTGCATATTTTTTTATTAATTAGTATATTTCTAAATTGCTTGTTAGTCCCCTTCGTAGGGGGTTGTATTGTTAAGCAGTTAATTTATTTCAATTCCTGTTCTTTTTATTTCATTAATAAAAGGGTCCCCTTTCATAAAATAATTTCTATCAAATGTATGAGGCTCAATCATCGAAAATCTGATATTTACAGGTCCCAGCATTTGCCAGTCATTTATTGAATTGCCGCTAAACTGATCCGAAACCAAAGCCAAATCAATATCAGAATTTTCAGTTGCCTGACCATTAACAACCGACCCGAAAAAAATAACCTTATCAAAGTATATATTCTTTTTATTACACGCAGCCACGTATTCCTTTATCATTTTTATCGCACTTCTTTTAGTAACCATTTTTTTATTTCTTTTGATTTACCCAGTAGTTCGCTTGCTATATTCTTTTGTACATTCTTTATAAACTTTGTCAATATAATCAGGATACCTTCCTTCCAACTGATACCTGTTCATTATATTTAAAAAAAGCATCTTT
>JANYDQ010000088.1 GCA_025363555.1 Bacteroidota bacterium
GCAGCCCCCGTTAGGCGTAGTGTCCTGCTACGTCTTGTTTAGCAAGGCGTCCCGCCTTCAATATGTTTTTTCAATTTAATAGTATTTTTATTCTCTTTTTTTATTTCATTGCCTATTAACATCTGATGTTAAACATAAAAATATAAATTAAATAAGGCGGGACGCCTTGTTTAACCGGACGAGCGGGACGCTACGCCCAACTGCCTTTTAATTTTTTAGTCCTGCATGCTACGCTGAACAAGGCACTACACCCCGCGGTAATTTAACAAACAGATACCGTTCACTAATGCAGTCTATTACAATAAACGGTTCAATTAACTGCCCTGTGGAGCCATTCGGATTAATCTTTTTTTTTTATGGTATATTTTAATTAAAAGGTAAGATATAAATATAAAAAAGATTTTCGAGAGAGGAAAAGGAAGTATATTTGTAAACAAGATGAAATAAACTTTTTTGATGATTTGGGATATATATAATAATTATACATTTGCAGGAGGGAGATATTGGTAATAAATAAAATGGTAATATTATATACCATTTAGGTTAACGCGTTACAAAACAGTTTAACAAGAAATTTTAAAACAATAATAAACAATAATAAACAATAATAATCAATAATAAAAACAATTAAACAGAAATAAAATGAAAAAACAATTACTATTATCGGCTTTAGTTTGCTGGGGTTTAACTACAAAATCTCAAACACTTGAAAACATTATAAAAAGTTCAATGGGCGACAAAGAAAGTCAGCTATATAAATCCTCAACCACAGAGGAAGAATATAACTATATGGCAAAGGGTTATAAAAATCATTTAACTGAAGGCTCTGATATTAAAAAAGGATACAGTTCCAAAGAAGACGTTAATACTATAACTTATAAAGATTATAGTTTTAAAATGATTCCTTTTTATAGGAGTGATAAATCATTTGTAGGCTTTATTGTTAAAGCTCATTCGGCTTCTTCGGGTAACGATTATTGGTACGGAATCCCATTTAAGAATCCTCAATTATTTAATGATTTTGTTACACAGGTTTCGGGATTAGATGAATTAATGACCAATGCTTTTATAAATGCTTGGGCTGATATTACCCGAGAAAACATTACACCTGAAACAACAGAAATAGAGTATAATTATATGACTGTGGGTTATAAAAATCATTTAACTGATGGTTCAGATTTAAAAAAAGGGTATAAAATAAATGAGAATACTGAAAGGACAATTAAAGTAGCAGGTTCGCTTGCAAACTATACATTTACATTTACTCCATTTTTGAGAGACAATAATTCTTGCGTTGGAACAATCATTAAACTTTTTTCAGATGGTTCTTATAGCGGAGGAACTTATTATTATGCAGTTCCAAATTCAAGAGGTGATTTATTAGTAAAGTTTGATAATTCAAAAATTAGTCAAGGCACAAGGGTTTTACACGCTTTTCTTCAAGCGTACATTCAGTATGTAATGGAAGATTAAAAAACAATAACAGTCCTATGAAAATAAAATATGTTTATTCTATCTTGTTTTGCGCTTTGCTTTTATCAAACAAAACATTTTCGCAAAGTAATGACTTTGATATGTATATCGCAGGAGCGAATTTTCTTTTAGACAAAACAAACATAGACCCCTCAATAACAGAAATAGTTGAGGCTACATTACCAAAGATAATTAACCGTGATGCCGAAGGTGCTGTTAGCACCTTCGCAAATTTTATTTATCAGAAAAAACATATAAAAGAATTAAATCCCGACTTCCTTAAATATACAACTAACGAAATAAAAAATCTCATTACAATTTTTCCACAGAAAAATTATTTTGATATTATAATGTCATTGTCTGACCTTATTATGACTACTGACGATTATCTTAACAATAATATACTTCCTGTTGTATCAGCAGAAAAAACAAAAAAGAAAGTTAATTCTACAGTGGACACTTCTTCAATAAACAAATCATTAGAAGTAGTTAAAATTGACCATCAAAAAATAACCGAGAAGCTAAAAGAAATTAATACTGCAAATCAAACTATTCATTGCATTACATTTACTTCGTTTGGTGGTTACGCAATTTTATTTGGTACTAATGGTTACTCAACAAATGGACTTCCTAAAAACGCTCTTGCAAAATTAAAAGAACTACACGATAATAAAAAAGACATAAAACAAATTGCATTTACACCGACAGGAGGATACATTATCCTGTATGGGAAAAGTGGTTTCTCTTCAGTTTCAGTAAACAAGAAAATGACAGACAAACTACTTGAATTAAACAAAAATGGGAACTCAATTGATAATGTTTCCTTTTCACCAAATGGTGGTTACATCATTATCTATGACAAATATAATTTTGTGGTTGATAATGTTTCTCAAAAGGTAAATGACAAACTAACTGAAATTAGCTCAAAGAAATACGAAATTAAAAATATTGCTTTTGAACAGGGCGGAGGTTATGTTATCAATTATGGTAGTAATGGCTGGACAAGTTCTCAAGTAACTAAACTAACAAACGATAAGTTAAATGAACTTAACGATAATAAAAAAACAATCAATTTCATTTCATTTATTACTGGTGGTGGTCACGTTATTGTTTATGATAATTATGGCTACATCTACAATGCTGGACAATAATAAAACCGAACAATGTGGACAGCGCGAACAAAAGAAAACAGCATATAACACGGGCTTTGCCCCCGTACGAGTTGAAATGTGCGGTGGGGCTTAGGTTGCAACTAATTATGTAAGTTCTACTTACATTTGAACAAAAATAAAAATGAATGCGAGGAGATATTCCCCGTTAGGCGTAGTGTCCTGCTACGTCTTGTTTAGCAAGGCGTCCCGCCTTCAATATGTTTTTTCAATTTAATAGTATTTTTATTCTCTTTTTTTATTTCATTGCCTATTAACATCTGATGTTAAACATAAAAACATAA
>JANYDQ010000111.1 GCA_025363555.1 Bacteroidota bacterium
TAACTAATTATAAAGCATCAATTGATTTATCGAAAGAAGCGAAAGGAATTTATTTTGTGAGAATACAAACCGAAAATAATACTATTATAAATAAGAAGCTTATTAAGCAATAAAGAAACGAATACGTTTGAATTAAAATACCTTTTTTATAAACCAAAAACACGTTTTGAATAGAGGAAAAGCAATATAATTATTAATAAATAAATAACATGAAAAAACTTACTACCATTATCTCCGCAGTAATAATAAGTATTTCTGCTTTTGCAACCGGGCATATTCCGGCAATTACTCCAACACCTGCTTCCTGCGGTGGAATGTGTGATGGTTCAGCCATCGGTTCTGTAACAGGTGGCGTTGGTCCTTTTGCTTATGACTGGACAGGTCCTTCGGCTTACACAGGAACAGGTACAAACATTTCAGGACTTTGTGCCGGTACTTATACACTTACCGTTACAGACAGCGCTGATATGTCGACCGCAACGGTAATAGCCACTATAGTTGCAAACCCTGCACTGGTTGGTTCTGCTTCAAACCTGGTTATTTGCAGCGGAGACCCATCGAATATTCCTTTAAATTCTACTGTGGGTGGAGCCACATTTACATGGACATCAGCAGTTACTGTCGGCAATATTGCTGGGAATAACAGTTGTGCGAGCGGTTGTGCCACTACCATATCAGATGTTTTAACCAACTTAGATACTGTACATGGAGTAGTCGAATATACTGTTACCCCATCTTCAAGCGGTTGTGCAGGTTCTCCTTTTATTGTAGATGTAACCCTGGGCGTTGCTCCTTCACGACCTGTTATTACAGGACCTACTTCGCTTTGCAGCGTGTCCAGTGTCACTTACTCTTGTCCTGCTATACCGGAAGCAACCTCCTATGCCTGGACAGTTCCGAATAACATGTCGATAACCAGCGGACAAGGAACACATTCCATAAATGTAACTATGACACCAGCACTAACTTCAAGTTATATAACCTGCACTGCGTATAACAATTGCGGACCCGGAAGCAGTGATACTCTGGTGTTTTTGGTAAATGGTTATGCAAATATTGGACCCGACTTTAGCATTACGTGTAACACAGGTCAATACAGCCTAAGCACACCTTTTGTTGCAGGGGCAATATATAACTGGGCATTGGCGAGCAACGCAGGCTCGAGTATATTGTTCGGGCAAGGAACTGACTCAATAATGGTTGTTAGTCCGCCTACTGTAACCTCGGGAACTTACCTTCAGTTCGTAACTGTTACAATACCGGGTTGCCCGTCTGTGTCTGATAGTTCTTATGTAACCATAAATGGCGCAAACGTTTCTCTTACTTCTACCAATGCTACCTGCACAGGTATATGTGATGGAACTGTTAGTGCAATTGCCTACGGAGGAACAGGACCATATACTTATCTTTGGGGCAATGGAAGTACGACATCAACAATAATAAATGCCTGTACAGGAATGTACACTGTTTCTGTTGCCGATTCGGGAGGATGTGGTTCTATAGCAAGTGTTTTTGTTCATGAATCTTCCGCCATTCCTATAAGTTTCAGCATGGTTCCCGATTCTGTTAACGGATATATGTATCATGCTTTTAATTCTACCAGTGGCGCAGGATTAACTTATACCTGGGATTTTGGTGATGGTTCAGCCGCTTCTTTTCTTGCTTCACCTGTTTATACCTATACTACAGCAGGCTCGTATAATGTATGTTTATATGCAACCTCCGCTGGCAGTTGTTACGATTCGGTTTGTCATGCCATCACTGTTACAGGGGTAGCAAATAGCTGTAATGCCTTATTCAACATTGCCCACGATACATCCTCTGCCAATCCGAACGGATTTACCATTACAAATCTTTCCTATGGTTCCAACCTTACTTATTCGTGGGATTTTGGAGATACCACTACTTCCACACTTGTGCATCCTACTCATACGTATGCCAACATTGGTCCGTACCAGCTTTGCTTAACGGTGGACAACGGGGCAGGTTGTACTTCTACCTATTGCGATTCTTTATTTGCTGTTGATTCTTTGCATACTCAT
>JANYDQ010000149.1 GCA_025363555.1 Bacteroidota bacterium
AACAATGACAGTAACCAGCAACACTGCCTGCTCACCGGCAACAGCTACTGCAACTTATACAGTTATCGTAAATCCTTCACCAACAGCAACAGCAGGCGGAACAGCAACCATCTGTCAAACAGGAACAGCAACCGTAAGTGGTGCAACATCATCTAACGGAACTATTCTTTGGACATCTAACGGAGCAGGTTCAATCAGCGGAGCTACTACGTTAACACCAACCTATACAGCAGCAGCAGGAGATGGCGGAAACACCGTTACCTTAACAATGACAGTAACCAGCAACACTGCCTGCTCACCGGCAACAGCTACTGCTACTTATACAGTAATAGTAAATCCTTCACCAACTGCAACAGCAGGAGGAACAGCAACCATCTGTCAAACAGGAACAGCAACAGTTAGTGGTGCAACATCATCTAACGGAACTATTCTTTGGACATCTAACGGAGCAGGTTCTTTAAGCGGAGCTACTACTTTAACACCAACTTATACAGCAGCAGCAGGAGATGGAGGAAATACCGTTACTTTAACAATGACAGTAACCAGCAACACTGCCTGCTCACCGGCAACAGCTACTGCAACATATACAGTTATCGTAAACCCTTCACCAACTGCAACAGCAGGCGGAACAGCAACAATCTGTCAAACAGGAACAGCAACAGTTAGTGGAGCAACATCATCTAACGGAACTCTCCTTTGGACATCAAACGGAGCAGGTTCGTTAAGCGGAGCTACTACACTTACACCAACCTATACAGCAGCAGCAGGAGATGGCGGAAATACGGTTACCTTAACCTTGACAGTTTCCAATGCTCCTTGTGCATCGGCAACTGCAATATATACTATCAATGTTAGTGCATCACCAACTGCATCAGCAGGAGGAAGTGCTACAATATGCCAGACAGGAACAGCAACCGTAAGTGGTGCAACATCATCTAATGGAACCATCCTTTGGACATCTAACGGAGCGGGTTCATTAAGCGGAGCAACTACACTTACACCAACCTATACTGCAGCTGCAGGAGACGGAGGTAACACTGTTACTCTTACAATGACAGTAAGCAGCAACAATGCCTGCTCACCGGCAACTGCAACTGCTACTTATACTGTAATAGTGCATGCTTCTCCAACTGCATCAGCAGGAGGAAGTGCAACTATTTGTCAAACAGGAACAGCAACTGTAAGTGGAGCAACATCCTCTAATGGAACTATCCTTTGGACATCTAACGGAGCAGGTTCTTTAAGCGGAGCTACTACACTTACACCAACCTATACTGCAGCAGCAGGAGATGCCGGAAACACGGTAACGTTAACCATGACTGTAACAAGCAACAATTCGTGCGGAACAACAGCAACAGCCACTTATTCAGTGATAGTAAACCCTATCCCTGTTGGTTCTGCCGCTAACGTAACTGTTTGCAGTGGTTCTACTGCAACTATCGCATTGAGTTCTACCGTAGGCGGAAGTTCTTTCACCTGGACATCTGCTGTAACAAGTGGCTCTGTTTCAGGAAACGGAAGTTGTGCAAGCGGCTGTTCCTCTTCTATTGCAGATGCACTTACCGGTGCAGGAACAGTTCAATACACAGTAGGAGTTTCATCTCCTGCCGGCTGTGCAGGTTCTGCTTTCACGGTAACAGCAACTGTTAATCAATCTTCGGTAGCCCCTACCTCTTTAAACGGAGGAACCATAGTGTGCAGCGGTTCCAGTTCAACCACTATTAGTCAATCGGGTGGTACATTAGGATCAGGTGCATACTGGCAATGGCATACCAGCGCTAACTATAGTGCAGGTTCGGCAATAGGTGGTCCCTTATTTTCGTCAAATGCAAGCTTAGTAGTATCACCGAGCACCACCACTACTTATTATTTAAGAGCAGAAGGCGGAAACGCACCATGTGCGGCAAATGTAGCCGGACCAAGCGGGGGAGTGCAGGTACAGGTAACTGTAGCCGGTTTCTGGATAGGCGTAACCAGTTCAAACTGGTTTGATGCCACCAACTGGTGCGGAGGAGTACCTACTTCTACCACCGATGTGCATATTTTAAACAGCGCACCAAACATGCCGGTAATAAATGCAGCCGGAGCTGCCTGTCGTTTTATTGCCATCACGGCAGGAACTTCACTTACCATGACACCAACAGGAGACCTGACCGTATATGGCAACTGGACGAATAATGGAACCTTTACAGCAGGCGGAGGAACAGTTACCTTTGCAGGAACTACTCCACGCACCATTAGCGGAACATCGGCTAATAATTTTTATGATTTACATACCAATAATTCATCTGCATCAGGAATCACACTTAATGCCGATATAAAAATATCTGATTTGTTGCAAATGGATAACGGGAACATACACACCGGAAGCAATATGGTTATATTAGATACCAATGGAATTGGCATTGCCAGCGGAGGTTTTGTAATAGGAAATGTATCTGCTTATATCGGAACAGGAAGCGGAGTATCCTTAACCTACCCGATAGGAACAGGAGCAAGCTATACACCATTGGATGTATTTGTGGACAGTGTGTCCACTCCCGGATTCTTTACCGCTACCACCACAGCAGGAGACCAGGCGAATATCGGCACATCGGCATTCAACCCGAACCTGACCGTAAACCGCACCTGGACCATCAGCAATTCCGGAGTGGTGTTCAACCAGTATTCAGTAGGATTACAATATGTACCAGCCGATGTGGATGCAGGATTAATAGAAGCCAACGAAGAAGTACAAATCTATTCTGCAGGAACATGGGGAAGTGCAATGAACGGAGTAAATTCAGCGGGATATGAGTTTGTGGATGGAATCACCTCTTTCGGAGATTTCCAGATAGGACAAATTAACCCTGCACCAAGCTTATACTCTATTAACCCTGTTCAGGGAGCGCAGGGACAAACCATGAATGTGGACTTTAACGGGGGAGGATTTATAAATGGTTCTTCATCTGTGAATGTGGGAGGAGCAGACATTACAGTAAACACTACTACAGTAAGCGGTGATACTTTAATAACTGCAAACATTACCATTGCATCCAATGCAACACTTGGCGCAAGAGCATTTTCGGTAACCAATGCAGGACCTGGTGGCGGAACATCCACATCAGAAACCTTTACTGTAATTACACCATTGCCGGTAGCCGACTTCCAGTCCAATACTATTGTTATACCATGTAACATTTCAGGCACAGCGCAGTTCAGCAACTACTCCACCAATGCAACTACGTATGCATGGAACTTTGGAGCAAATGCCAACCCTGCTACAGCAACAGGATTTGGACCATTTACGGTAAGTTACACCACCACAGGGTTAAAAACAATCACCCTGGTGGCAACAAACGCCAATGGCAGCAATACCCTGACCAGGACCAATTACATATCCGTTTCTGCAACAGCACCTCCAATGCCGGGTTATATTGCCGGACCATTAGGATTATGCGGTTTAATCGGAACCAATGTTACTTATTCCTGCCCGATAGTAAACGGAGCAGTGAGTTATAACTGGACAGTGCCGGCTGGTGTAAGTATATCAGGACAAACAACAAATGCGATTACAGTTGTATTCCCTAATGGATTTACATCAGGAAATATTTCTGTTCATGCAACTAACGGTTGTGGTTCAAGTACAAATAAAACCATTGCCGTTTCTGCACCACCACCGGTTATAGTTGGTACTATTTCCGGACCTAATGTGGTATGCGGAGTCAATTCAGCTACATATTCCGTAAGCCCTGTTGCAGGTGCTTCTTCTTATACCTGGACAGTTCCAACCGGAGTTACCGGGATGACGATTACAGGCGGACAGGGAACGAATACATTAAGTGTAAATTGTTCAGCCGGAACCATTGTAGGATACGTTACCGTATATGCATCAGGAACCTGCGGAACATCTTTAATAGATTCTCTTAAAATAACCAAGAAACCGGAAGTACACGGAATTATTGCCGGACCAACTGTAGCTTGCGGGTTAACCACTACTACTTATTCGGTAACTCCTGTTTTCGGAGCCACCTCGTATGCGTGGACTGTACCAACAGGAATGACTATTGTATCAGGAACTGCTACTAACTCCATCAATGTGAATATTGCATCCACATTTGTAACCGGGCAGGTAAAAGTATCGGCAGTAAATGCCTGTGGAAGTGTTCCGGGAGCAACATTAATTGTGGTAGGAAATCCACCGGCAACACCGGTATTGTTAACAGGTACTGCAACCAACCTTTGCGGGGTATCATCGGCTACTTATACAGCTTCTGCTGTGGTGGGAGCTTCCAGGTACATCTGGACATTGCCTGCAGGAATGACTATTTCAGGACCAACAGGCGGAAACGTTATCAATGTTAATATTTCAGGATATACTACAGGTAACATTTCTGTGATGGCACACGACACCTGCGGAAACAGCCTTGCAAGATCATTGAATTTAACCAGGGCAGCTATTTTGCCGGGAGCCATAACAGGACCGGCAAACATTTGCGGAATGACTTCGGCAACTTATACCATAGCATCGGTGGGTGCAGGTTATACTTATAACTGGAGCACTACTCTTGCAGGATGGAGCATAAGCAGTGCAAACGGGGGTACATCCATCACCATCAGCGGACCTGCAACAGGAGCAACTGCATCCGGACAAGTGAGAGTTGTTTCTACGAACAGTTGTGGTTTAAGCAGTGCTTACAGAACCACTGCAGTGTCGTATTGCCACAGTGCAATTGACATGAATGCAACATCGGGTAGCCATGTTTTCTCTGAAATTTATCCTAACCCGGCAACATCAGAATTTACTATCGACCTGACTTCAGAAATGGACGAAGTATTAGTAGTAGAGGTGTGTGATATATTGGGTAACCTGGTGGTGAATGAAAAACATACCGTGTTAACAGGGGAGGCTGCATTGAAAACAAACATCGAACATTTTGAAGACGGAATGTACTTTGTAAGAGTAGTGGATAGCAACTCGAATATAATTTACACACAAAGAGTTGTAAAACAGTAATCAGTAATAAACATTAATAAAGGAAACGCCCCTTGTTCAATTGAACAAGGGGCGTTTCCTTTTAAAAAAAGGGATAAGGCAGGGGGTTTGTTCGGGTCAACGTAATTTTGTAGGGAGTAAAAAAATTAAGCGAAGAGCTTTTCTAACCTAAAGAGAAAAAATTTCACATCCTTCACCCCTCTTAAATTAGCCCTAAACAATTTTAGTTTTGCGTTGTAAGATTCAGCGTGAGCATTAGTGCTTCGGTTGTCAAAAAAGTT
>JANYDQ010000150.1 GCA_025363555.1 Bacteroidota bacterium
CTTTACTTTTTAAACAATACCCTGTTTTGCAACAAGCTTATAAATTAAGTTTAGAATTTAGGGCTATCTATGAATGTACCATAAAATCAATAGCTTCAACCAGAATGACTCAATGGATAGAAAAAGTAAAAGCATCAAAAACAAATGAATTTAACACCCTTGCAAACTCAATATACTATCACTGGGATAATATCCTCAACTTTTTTGACAACCGAAGCACTAATGCTCACGCTGAATCTTACAACGCAAAACTAAAATTGTTTAGGGCTAATTTAAGAGGAGTGAAGGATGTGAAATTTTTTCTCTTTAGGTTAGAAAAGCTCTTCGCTTAATTTTTTTACTCCCTACAAAATTACGTTGACCCGTTTTTTGGAAGTCCAACTATTGTTTTTGATTCGGACACATTGACAAATGGAGGTGTGTTTATTGTAAAATATTCTGCAAGTGGAAATGTTCTTTTGACAAGAAAGGGAACAGGAACTGCCGTTGGAATTTTTGGAAATGAAGGATATTCTATTGCAACCGATGCTTCTGCAATATACGTTACAGGAGGATTTTCAAGTCCTACTATTGTTTTTGGAACAGATACTATCTATTTTCCAAGTGGAGGCTACGACCCTATTTTTTTAGTTAAATATGATACAAGTTTAAATGTCATTTGTACTTCTGCATTGGCAAGCGGAGGTGATGACCAAAATGCAGTTGCAACTGATGGTTTTGGCAATGCCTATATAGCAGGAGACTTTTATAATGTTAATCCTTTCATTGTTGGAACGGATACGCTTTCAATAACAGGTACTGAAAATATTTTTGTTGCAAAGTATAATTGCAACACTTTACACGAAGGAATAAGAGAACAAACATTTCAAGAAACTATTTCAATTTATCCTAATCCATTCACTTCGCAGACAACAATTAATTTTAGTGCAGAACAAAAGAATACAACAATTAAAATAACTGACCTGCTTGGAAAAGAAATCAAAACAATAAACTTTACAGGCAGACAACTTGTAATTGACAAAGCAGAAATGAAAGCGGGTATTTATTTCGTGCAGACAACAGACGAAAAGAAAAACATAACGAACAACAAAATAATAATTCAATAACACTTGAAACACTTGACACGAAAAAAAGCACTACTGATAACACAGGTCCGTATATTCGTAAAAAAATAATTCCGGTAAAAATTTATATGTATAAATTATTAATGGTGCAAAAGCAGATTACACTATAATCTGAAAATTCAAATATGTGAAAACTCTTTCTTTTCAAATTTCCATCTCCTTTCTTTTTCTCTCCACAATTATGTTCAGACAACCAACAATAAAAGTGTATCTTTTCCCTGGCGAGGGTTCGGACGAACGCATTTTTTCTAAATTAAAATTAGCGCCCCATTTCCAAATACTACCTGTTCATTTTCCAATTCCTGGAAAAGGAAATTCGATGGAAGAGTATGCTGCCATTATCAGCAAACAGATAGACACCACCGGAACTTACGTTTTTATTAGTGTTTCGCTGGGTGGGATGATTTGTACAGAACTGGCAGACATGCTGAATCCTTCAAAAATTATTATTATTTCTTCTGCAAAGTGCAGAAACGAACTTCCTGCTCTTTACCGATTCATGAGCGTGATTCCAATCAACAAAATAGTTCCGGCAGGAGTTATAAAATTTGGAGCAAAAGTACTTCAGCCAGTGGTGGAGCCGGATAGAAATAAAAACAAAGCTACATTTAAAAGTATGATGGAAAATAAAAATAAAACATTTATAAAACGTACGGTTAATATGATAATTAACTGGAAAAGGCAAACCTATTCCAATAAGATAATTCATATTCATGGTAGCAATGACCACACACTTCCGCTAAAAAACATACAAGCGGATTACATAATCAAAGAAGGTTCGCACATGATGACGTTAACAAGAGGAGACGAATTAAACGACTTGATTATATCCATTCTTTCTGAAAAATAAAATAGAGCGCGGACAGGACGTTTGTAAATTTTAATTTGCAGACTGTACCATCTTCAACAAAAAAGAGGCTGTCCTTTTGAGACCGCCTCTTTTTTTTAATTCAAAACCACTTTTAGGTACACCATATTTTTTGATGGAGTAATACTCAATGCTTTTGAGTAATTCAGAATGTTATTTATAACCTGCTGCGAAGGCTCTTCTGTAAGCTTTTTCGGGTTATCAATTGTTTCATTCTTTTCATTGGTGGTACTTGGATTTTTTAGCGTAATTGTTTTATTCATAGTTTTAGTTTAAGGTGTATACATAGGTTAACGCAAAAATTATACTTTTATTGTGTCACAATCAAAATAAATTTCTCTTTTCTCAAAATTGGTTAAAGATAATGCCCTGTCGTCATAAAAATTCAGTTCCTGGTTGGCAATAATTTTGTTGAGATTTTTGAGCCCGTAGTGCAATCTGCCCAGGGCGGTATTTTTACTGATGTCGTATTGCCGGGCAATCTCTTTAAAATTGAGCCCGAAAAAAAAACGGAGAATAATTACCTGCTGTTGTTCAATAGCCAGGTGCCTGATTAGTTTCCGTACTCTTTTTCGAAATTGTTTTTTTACAATGTAATTTTCGTGACACTCTTCCAGGATAATAAGGGTATTAAGAATATCCACTTCTTGTCCATCGGGGTTTAATTCTGTGGTTTGAATAACAACCCCTCGTTTTATATCTCTGAACGAATTTATTATTTCGTGGTGAGTAATGCAAAGTACCCAGTTCAGAAACTTTTGTGTTTCCTTGTACTCGCCCTTTTTAAGTGCTTCTATCACTTTAAAAAATGTTTCCTGGAAAATGTCGTTGGCGGTGTGGCTGTTGCTGATATACGACCTTATAAAAGAAAAGATTTTTTCTTTATGGCGATAGATTAATTCGGAGAAGGCTGATTCATTACCCTGGAGGTACTGTTCGACTAAAATATTGTCGTTAACTAATTGCTTAGACATAGGCACGGACTTTTAAAATTATTATAAAAACTGTAATAAAAAAAGTAGCCGTTTAATCTATATCTTTTGGGTTTATGGGTTAATTAATTTTCAATAGTTTATTGAAAGATTTGCAATAATTAATTTAGCGACTGCAAAACTATAAAAACATTTCAATAAAACGCCATTTTAATAATAATAATAGAAAGCGAATTGATGCCCCAATGGTGTATTTTGAGTAATTTTGCAAACTTTTAAAAACAGACATGGCAAAGCCAATACACATAGAAGACTTAAGTTCGAAAGAATACATTATTATAAAAGGAGCCCGGGTTCATAATCTGAAAAATATTGACGTGGCTATTCCCCGCAATAAATTAGTGGTGATTACGGGCTTATCCGGTTCCGGGAAATCCTCACTTGCCTTCGATACCTTGTATGCAGAAGGACAAAGGCGGTATGTGGAAAGTCTCTCCTCGTATGCCCGCCAGTTTCTGGGGCGAATAGATAAACCGGAAGTGGATTATATTAAAGGAATTTCGCCTGCCATTGCCATCGAACAAAAAGTCAATTCGCGAAACCCGCGGT
>JANYDQ010000151.1 GCA_025363555.1 Bacteroidota bacterium
TACTAAACGACTAATAAATGACTTATGGGCTAAAGCCCTTATCTGGTGAGGTTTCATTAACCCCAGCCTTAAGGCTGGGGTTACAAAACAGAACTACTTGTATTTAGGGACTTTAGTCCCATTAGTCGGTTTGTAGTGATAAAATATATTTAAAAGAATGTTTTGCCATCTACTCCCCAACGGCAATCACACTAATCTCCACATTTACCCCCAGCGGAAGTTTAGATACCTGAACTGTTTCGCGGGCAGGATAGCCCCCGCCAGAAAGGTAAGAAGCATACACTTCGTTCACCTTGGCAAACGAATCTAAATCGGTGAGAAAAATAGTGGTTTTTACCACCTGGGCAAAAGTAAATCCTGCTTCGGACAATATGCCCCTTATGTTTTTCATAACCTGGTGCGTTTCGGTGGCAATGTCGGCAAGCATCAGTTCGCCTGTTTCGGGGTGTTTGCCTACCTGTCCGCTCACAAATAGCATATTGCCTGCCATTACACCATGGCTGTATGGTCCGATGGGTGCTGGGGCGTGTTTGGTGGTGATTATCTTTTTCATCTATTATATGGTTATATGGTTATATGGTTAAATGGTTATATGGTTTATGGTTGACAAAAGTAGTAATTTAACAATAAAAACAATTCAACAATAAAAACAATTCAACAATAAAGCAATTCAACAATAAAGCAATTCAGACAATTCAACAATTTAACAATAAAGCAATTTTTAATAGTCATACCAATCCTTCCTCCGGCTTAGTTTCAAATCCTTCAGCACAGCCGATTTAATGGAAATATCAACCGAATACGACTGCCGGAAACCAAAAGGCACCCAGTTGAACCGCATTTCCCAGCAATGCAAATCGCGGTAAACATTGATGGACGTAAGAGTAAGTTTTTTAGAAGTAAAATCGTAGCCGGAAGTCATGCTTATTTTCCATTTTTTGGTAACACTCAAGTCACCACTAAAAGTAGCAGATTGGGTAATTGTTTTGGTGATGCCAGGTTTGGAATAATTGAGGTTATAATAAATATTCAAACTCCAGGGCACCGAAAAATCCACATAATAATCCTTGTGCGAGTTGATATAGTCCAGCTCATCAGGAGTAGCCTGTTTGGTAGCTTTGGGGTCTGCCTTTTTTTCTTTGCTGCGCAAAGAGGTGCTCAACGAAATGGAAGAAGCCGTTAATCGTCCCAGCCGGTTATTAGTCCATTCAAACCGTTGTACGTGATTTCCTGCCGAATCTATGCGGTAAGGGTCCAATGTAGCACCTGCATTCAAATCCAGTTTTTTAAATAATTTGGTTCGCCCTGTAAAATTAATATTCGACCAGTTATAGTCGCTCACGGCAGCATTGTAAGAAAACGAAACCCCGAAGTTATCAATCAGGTTTACCTTTTTATACACCGCACCCGAATCGCTCTGGTGTTTTGTTTTTGCTTCCAGCGTGTTGTTTAAATTAAATGCCACCAGTCCCGACCTGCCCGAAGCCGGACTGCCGTAAATGCCGTATTGATACACAGAATATTGTTTGAGTTTATGAGTAGTATCCCCTTCCACATTTTGGTAATATCCATACTGCCCTTCACTGAAATCAGGACGATAAGAAGCAGTGATGGTGGGCGTTGCCACATGCCGTATTTGTTTCAAATGTTTTGTTTTGAAAAAATAATCACCGTATAAGTGGGTGCTTATGGCAGTAGAAATGCTATAATCATTTGCCATATAAGTACCCCTCAAAGTATCCTGCAAAATATGCGAATGGTTCAGGGTGTCTGCATCATAGCGTTCGCGGGTGCTTTGAAAATAAATACTGCTTCCCATATTAATGGCGGGAGTAACGGTAAATATTTTAAGCAAATTAAAAGAAGTACTGATAGGCACCGCCACATGTATCCCGTTTTTCATTTGCCTGATGGTTTGATTGGTAAACAGGGTAGAGTCGCCCGCACTGATGTCGTTTCGGGCATTGGCACTTGCTGATATTCCTATTTTATCATACCATTTATTGCCAACAGCATCTTTCTTTTTGAAAGGATAAATACGGTTCATGGACAATGCCAGTTCGGGCAGACTGGCGGTAACCAATTTGGTGAGGGTGTTTTGAGAATGCCGCAGGTTAGCCGAAAAATTAAAAGGCGTTCCGGTAAATGTTTTTGCATAGGCAATATTGGAAGTAAATGTGTTTTGCAAATAAGCTCCCGTTACATTTCCGTTATATTTGTTATACTTGCTGCTTCCGGCATTCACATCGGCAGTAAACCGACTAGTAGGATGAGTTCGCGGGTCTTGTGAATGATTCCATCTTACAAAATAATCGTTCCTGGTTTGGGTGGTGGGCAGTACCCTGTCGCCATCACTTATTTGCGAAAAACTAATGCTATATGCACCAGAATAATGATAAATACTTTTATAACTGCTCAATGCCTTTACCCCAAAACTGCCATTTCCATAGATGTCTGCCCGCAATGCCAAATCCATTTTTTCGCTACCGCCAAAATAAAAACCACCATCTTTTAAAAAGAACCCCAGGTTGTTCGATTCGCCATACGAAGGCAACAATATCCCGCTTCGCCTTCCTTTTTTATTGGGGAAATAACCAAACGGCAACACCAGCGGGGTAGGAATATCAGCAATATACAAGCAGGCAGGACCGGTAATAATTTTATCGTCCGGAATAACTTTAATCTTTTTAGCACCTATATAATAGTGGGGATGCTCCAAATCGCAGGTAGTGTATTTGCCATGTGCTACATAATACACATTGTTGGTATCCTTTTTTATATCCCGCCCATGAATAAAACCTTCATTTTGCTGGGTAATCACTTCGTTTATTTTTCCTTTTTTTGTCTTAATGTTATACATCATTTTTCCAGCCGTAAATTTATCCGCACCCTGTTCAAACACCGGCAACTGGCTGTCTCTGCCTGCACTGTCTTTAATACTGGTCGCATATAACAAATTCTTTCCGAAATCAATTTCAATGTAACCTGCATTCAGTTTAATATCCTGGTATAACACACGAGCATGATTATAGAGGTAAGCTTTCTGGTTAACCATATCCACACGCATAGAATCATCGGCATAGTAATTCACTTTATCTTTAAAGTCGTCATCACCTGTTTTTGTGGTATCCATTTTGGTTTTAATGGAATCCAAAGGAACCGTTTTAGCTACAGCCTGGGCAAAGCTTGTTATAGTTATTAACAAACAGAATTGAATAAAAATAAATTTAACAGGAAGCAGACGCAAGTTTTAAAACTATTTTTGTGATATTAAATAAATTTGAGAGTTCAAAACTAACCAAAAAAAATAACATTCATTTGTTTGCCAATCACAGGTTGCGAACAATTAAATGTTGTTAAATAAAATAAGTACTACCTCTGCCAGGGTTTTAAATGCTTGCAGGGTAAAGTTAAATACACGAATAGAGTTATAAAATAAAATGTTTAAAAAAACAGTTTGCTTCCTACTTATTGTATTCTTTATTTTTACAGCGACTTCGTTCACTCCAAAAGTCAAGCCAGCATTTGCTATCAAAACCGTTGTTATTGATGCCGGGCATGGGGGCAAAGACCCCGGATGTCACGGTAGTTTGTACAAGGAAAAAGATATTGCCCTGGCAGTCGCCTTAAAATTAGGAAAGTATATTGAAGATAATATGAAGGATGTAAAAGTAATTTACACCCGGAAAACAGATGTGTTTGTGGAATTGCAGGAACGGGCAATGATTGCCAACCGCGCCAAAGCCGATTTGTTTATTTGTGTGCATTGCAACTCTGCCTGTGTAAGAGATAAAGTAAAGAAAAAAGATATTTGCCGGGACCAGGTGCACGGTGCAGAAACCTATGTAATGGGTATTAAAAACGAAAAAGGGAAACTGGATGTGGCAAAGCGGGAAAATGCTTCTATATTGCTGGAAGATGATTATGTAAAAAAATACGATGGCTTCGACCCCAATTCCGATGAGTCGTATATTATAATGAGCATGTTCAACGATACGTATCTGAATCAAAGTTTAAGTTTTGCGGCCAAGGCACAAAAACAATATGCCACCAAAGCAGGAAGAGATGACCACGGGGTGAAACGCGCCAGTTTGTGGGTACTTTGGAGAACTTATATGCCATCGGTATTAACAGAGATTGGTTATTTAACCAACAAAAGAGAGGAGCTTTTTCTCGGTTCGGAAAAAGGGCAGGATTATATAGCGGCAGGCTTGTTCAGGGCTTTTCGGGAATATAAAGATGATTTGGAGGGCACCACAAAAAAGTACAACGATGATATAGAAAACCGGGAACCATATCATCTTACCAAAGAAGATAGCCTGGACATGATAGCTGCCGCGGTACAGCTTCCGGCAGAGGATACAGCCACTGCCGAAACAGAAACAATAAGTAATAAGAAAGAAGATGCCAAAGAGGAAATCATTATTACACCTAAAGCAGAAGAAAAGCCTAAACCGGTAACTGAGAAAATGAAAGAAACCAAAACACTGCCGTTAACTGACAAAAACAAAGATGACAGAAAAGAAATTGCCGTTGACAGGAAAAAAGAAAGTAAAGCACAACCTAAAACAACTACCAAAGAAACTAAAACAGTATCAGTTTCGAACAGAAAAGAAAATAAAACAATGCCAATAGTAGATAAACAGCAGGACGAGGAAAAAGAAACTACTGCTGTTCAAAAACCGGAAATAGATAAGACCAATAAAATTACCGAGCCGAAAAAAGAAATGGCAGCCGAAAACAAAAAACCGGAAACGGGTAAAATCAATAAAATAACTGAACCCAAAAAAGAAGAAGAACCGGTAAAAAAAGAAACCCCTGCCGTAAAAAAAGAAACTGAACCCATTTCTGATGCCCCGGTTATCTATAAGGTTCAGTTTTTATCGTCCGACAAAAAATTATCGCTGACTTCGGATAAATTTAAAGGAGTAGAAAAGCCATCAGAGTATATGGATAAAGGAACGTATAAATACACGGCAGGAGAATTTAACACTAAAAAAGAAGCCGCTGCGTTGCAAAATGAAATGCGCAACAATGGTTTTAAAGATGCGTTTGTCATTTCTATGCAGGATGGAAAAAGAATTCCTTTTAAATAAGTCCAATAAATCATTAAATTTGCCGAGCAAACAAGTATAAAAAAAGTGAAACTAAAAAAAGAAGTTAAAATAGGAATTGTTACCACCGTTGCCATTGCATGTTTTATCTATGGTTTTAATTTCCTGAAAGGCAAAAATTTCTTTTCTTCCCGGCGCGAATTTTATGCCGTATATAACGACATTGATGGTTTGGTGGAAGCTAACCCAATCCTGGTGAATGGTAACAGAGTGGGTATGGTGGGTAAAATAAAATTTATGCCCAATACCAAAGGTCAGGTGGTGGTAACCATAGTTATGGATGATGATATTCCAATCCCTTTTAATTCTGTAGCTAAATTATCCTCTTCCGGTCTTCTTGAAACAAAAGCAGTTACTATTTTATTGGGCAACTCTGCTGCTATAGCTAAAAAAGGAGATACCTTAATTTCTTCGCAGGAAGATAACCTGAAACAAGCCGTAAATAAAACCATTGCACCTTTGCAGATAAAAGCACAGGCATTGCTTGGTTCACTGGATTCGCTGATGATTGCCTTCAAGCAGGTGTTTAACGACCAAACCCAGAAAAATCTTTCCAAAAGTTTTGAAAGTATTAAAGATGCCATCACCTCTTTGGAAACTACTTCGTTTCGACTGGACACAATGGTAATAACCGAAAAAGTAAAAATTTCGAGCATACTTACCAAGATTAATAAAATAGCCACTACCCTGGCAGACAACAGCGATAAATTAGGAAATGTAATCAGTAATTTTTCAAACATCAGCGATTCCATTGCCAAATCAAACCTCACCTCTGCTATCAACCATGCGGATATTGCTTTAACACAGGCATCCGATATTTTTACCAAAATAAACAAGGGAGAAGGCACTATGGGTATGCTGGTGAACAATGACAGCTTGTATAAAAAACTGGACAAGACAGCCGAAGATTTGGATAAATTGATATTAGACTTAAATGAAAATCCTAATCATTTCTTAGCACCATTTGGTAAAAAAAATCATAATAAAAAACCGAAAGGGTAACTAAAAGTTATTGATTGTTTTTAGAATTTAGTGATTAGTTTTTAGAATTTCCAACATGATTTCATCCATTATTTTCATTACTATATTTTTTTTCGGAGCCATTTGGTTTACTATCAATGTTCGTAAAATAAGGCGAAACATACTTTTGGGAAAAGAGATTGACCGGAAAGACCATCCTGCACAACGCTGGAAAATAATGACACTGGTAGCTTTGGGACAAAAGAAAATGTTTGCACGCCCCATTCCGGCTATTCTGCATTTATTTCTTTACACCGCATTTGTGATTACTCAAATTGAGCTGATTGAAATTATCTACGATGGTGCTGTCGGTTCACATCGTATGTTTCGCCCTGCATTGGGCGGGTTTTACACTTTTCTTGTCAGTTTTATTGAAATACTTTCTGTGTTAGCTTTTATTGGAACTATTGCTTTCCTTGCCAGGAGAAATTTATTAAAAGTTCCCCGCCTAGTAAAAAGTGAACTGAATGGCTGGCCCAAACTGGATGCAAACTTTATTTTGTTAGGCGAGCTTACTTTAATCTGTTTTATTTTTATGATGAACGGAGCGGATGAAGTGCTTTACAGGCAAGGATTATCTCATGCACAAAATCTTAATGATGGTTCACTGGGTTTAGCCATCAGCAGTCATTTAGGACCTATGTTGTTTGGAAGCATGTCTCAGGAATCGTTACACATTGTGGAGCGTATCGGCTGGTGGGGACATATTATGATGGTTTTAGGATTCCTTAATTATCTTCCTTATTCCAAACATTTTCATATTCTATTGGCTTTTCCAAATGTTTACTTTTCCAATCTTTTGGCAAAAGGAAAATTTACCAATCTGGAATCGGTTACCAATGAAGTAAAATTAATGTTCGACCCGAATGCCGCGGTTCCTATAAGTGATGGAACTCCTTCCCGTTTCGGGGCAAAAGATGTAATGGATTTAAGCTGGAAACAATTACTGGATTCTTATACTTGTACAGAATGCGGACGTTGCACGGCTGCCTGTCCGGCTAATATTACCGGCAAGCTTTTATCTCCACGAAAAATAATGATGGACACCCGTGATAGATTGACCGAAGTAGGAAAAAATATGGATGCCAACAAAGGAGTATTTAAAGATGATGGAAAAAGTTTATTGACCGATTACATTACTCCCGAAGAACTTTGGGCATGTACTTCGTGCAATGCCTGTGTGCAGGAATGCCCTGTCAACATTGACCCGTTGAGCATCATCATTGATTTAAGAAGATTCCTTGTGATGGAACAAAGCGCAGCACCAACGGAATTAAATATGATGTTTACCAATATAGAAAATAACGGTGCACCCTGGCAGTTTGCGCAAGCGGATAGGTTGAAATGGAGCAACGAATAACGAATTTTCACGAATAATGAATCTGTGTAAATCTGTATAATCTGTGGTGAAATAATAAAAACAAAAATGAGTGAAGCATTAAAAGTAACTACAATGGCAGATTACCTTGCAAAAGGGGAAGTGCCCGAAATATTATTCTGGGTGGGCTGTGCAGGTAGTTTTGACGACAGGGCAAAGAAAATTACAAAGGCAATTGTTAAGATTTTGAACCATGCCAATGTAAAATTTGCAGTGCTTGGCACAGAAGAAAGCTGCACGGGAGACCCCGCAAAACGGGCAGGAAACGAATTCCTGTTCCAGATGCAGGCTATGACTAACATAACGGTGCTTAACGGATATGAAATAAAAAAAATTGTTACCGGTTGCCCTCATTGTTTCAATACCTTGAAAAACGAATATCCTTCCCTTGGCGGAAACTATGAAGTGATACATCATACCCAATTATTGCAGGAATTATTAGACAGTAAAAGAATAACAATAGAAGGTGGAAGTTTTAAAGGAAAAAAAATAACATTTCACGACCCTTGTTATTTGGGCAGAGGAAACGATGTCTATGAAGCTCCCCGCCAGGTGATGATTAACCTTGATGCCGAACTAATGGAAATGAAACGAAGCCGTGCCAATGGTTTATGTTGCGGTGCAGGTGGTGCACAAATGTTTAAAGAAGCCGAAAAAGGAAACAAAGAAGTAAATATAGAGCGCACCGAAGAAGCCCTTTCCCTTAACCCTGATATAATAGCCGTTGGTTGCCCTTTCTGCAATACTATGATGACTGATGGTGTGAAAAATTTCAATAAAGAACAAACTGTGAAAGTGCTGGATGTCGCAGAATTGATTGCCCAGGCGAAGGATTTGTAGTTTATTCGTTGCGTTCAATTTTTATGAATCGAATGCTTTTTTAAATTGGCACTTTCTTTTTCCTGTGCTTTATAATATAAACAATTGGCAAGATGCCAATGGTATTGATGAGGGCGATGCAGATGAACCATGCTAAATGATTGTTTCGGGCAGATTGCCAGAGGGCAATGATTTTCCATACGGCTTCCCACAGGCAGAGAAATAGGAGGAGGGGTAGTAGCCATGATAAGGTTTGGAATACCTGGGTGTTTGGAAAATTTTGCATAGTGTGTTGGTTTTAATTTCAGGGTTGAGATTTTTGTTTTTACGATGTAAACGTAAGGATTTATTTTATAAGAACAGAATTGAAACAGATTTATAGTTTACTTTTGAGGAGTAAATAATTTAATAAACTTAAAAAAAATCTAAAAATGAAAAAAACAATTTTATTATTAGCTATCGGGTTCGCAGCAATCACGGCTAATGCACAAAAAGTAAAAGAGGCAGATGTTCCTGCTGATGTAAAAAAAGCGTTTTCAACCAAGTATCCAACCGCAAAATTGAAAGGATGGGAAAAAGAAAATGGTAATTTTGAAGCGGAGTTTAATTTAGACAAAGCGGAAATGTCGGTGTTGATAGATGCCAAAGCAAACATTGTGGAAACAGAAACGGAGATTAAAGTGAGTGAGTTGCCAAAAGCAGTTACAGATTATTGCGCTAAACAATATGCAGGTAAAAAAATTAAGGAAGCTTCTAAAATTGTGGATGCAAAAGGTGCGACTACCTACGAGGCGGAGATTGAGAAAATGGATGTTCTGTTCGATTCGACAGGAAAATTTATTAAAGAATCGAAAGATAACGATTAAAAAAATTATTGTTCTAAAAGAAAGGCAACCCTAAAAGGTTGCTTTTTTTTGCAAAAATAACTGCTTACTCCCTGATTAATTTATAAACCTCCTCTTCGTACAAATTGCCGATTGGAATTTCTTTTCCTCCTACTGTCATTGTTTTTCCTTTTATATTCTCTATTCTTTTTATAGGAACAATAAAGGAGCGATGTACACGAATAAAATCTTTGGGCGCTAGTTTTTCAAACACTGTTTTCATGGTCATGCGGGTAGTTACGCGCTTGTTGTTTTCGAGATAGATACAAATGTAATCTCCGAGGGATTCGATATAGAGAATTTCGGGAAAGGCAATTTTGATGAGGCTGTAATCGGCACGAACGTATATATACTGTGCTGTTGATGACGTTTTTTGATTCTGAAAATTGTAAAATTCGTTTGCTTTATGAATGGCAACTTGAAACCGTTCGAAGGAAAAAGGTTTTAATAAAAAGTCGATAGCATGTAGGTTGAAACCATCGAGTGCGTATTTACTATGTGCAGTAGTAAAAATAACCATGGTGGTTTGTTCAATTGATTTATAAAAATCAATCCCCGACATTTTGGGCATGTTAATATCCAGGAACAACAAATCTACAGGAAATTTGCGAAGGTATTTTTGTGCTTCTATTACTTTAGTAAACGTGCGTTCTAAACTTACAAGTTCAGATTTTCCGCAATACGATTCAAGTATTTCGAGCGGCAAAGGTTCGTCATCAATTGCTATGGCTTTTATCATTTCCAGAAAATTATTAAGTGTACCTTGTAATAATGGTCGTCCTGTGTTATTTTTAATTTGTGTTTATTAGGATAAAGCAAATTTAAACGGCTTTTGGTAATTTCTATTCCAAATCCTGATTTTTCATTTATAACCTGGCTTAGTGTTACTTTATGGTTTTCTACAATCATTTGCAAACTGCCCTGGTTTATTTCAATACTGATTTGAATGTTGGAATTTTCATCGGGATTAACTCCGTATTTAAAAGCATTTTCGATAAAAGGAATTAAAATAATAGGAGCTATCTTTTCATCTCTTGTTCTTCCTTTTACCGTGTATTCCAATTTTATGCTTTTGTCTAACCTTAATTTTTGAAGTTGAACATAGTTATTGATGTAAGTAATTTCTTTTTCCAAAGGCACAAATTTATTGGCAGATTCGGTAACAACATATCTCATCATGCCCGATAATTTAAGCATGGCATCGGCTGTATTATCCGCATTTTCTTTTACCGCCAAGGCATAAATACTATTTAATGTATTGAACAAAAAATGAGGTTTTATTTGCGATTTCAGATATGATAATTCCACGTTGTGTTTTTCCTTTTCTGTTACCCTTAAATGATAATTGGTTCGGATGAACAAACTTATAAAAAATACCAGTAAAAACAAAAATATATTTTCAGTATATATTATATGTGTATCAATGGGATAATTGTTTAGGGTATTTCCAGAATTGAGTGATTGAGTTAAAAAAAGTTGCTGGTGAATTTGAAAGTAGTAAGTTAAATAAATGAAAGCAGAGAAGAAAACGAGGGTTAAAAAAACGTAAATCCAATATTTCTTTTTAAAATAGATATAAGGCAAAAAGAGATAAATATTTAAAAAGAAATAAGCCAATAGCAAAAGGTAAATTACGAACTCCGACCTGTCGTGAGGATTATGCAGAAGGTCGGGCAGTACCACCAAATTTCCTGAAATGAATACATAAGGCAATGATAAAAAAGCGAGAATCCCTAGAAAACGCAGTAAATAGAATAAAAACTTGTTATCTATGAGCAATAAATTCATGTGGTAAATATAAAAACTTACCCCATGTTTGAAAAAACAATGAGATGAGGGACCCGATAATTGCGATGATTTTTAAAAGCAAAAAAAAGAACATTGAAAACAATGTTCTTTTTTATAGTGAATTTGTAATTTCAGTATTAATTCTTAATGGGTATCATTCCGCGAACACCCATATCAACAACATAATCTCCACGTAGAGGTTGATAATATCCATCAGCAACAGTTTCGTGCCATTCAAAACTGTGATTAATGGAAAGGGATACAGTTATTATAATATCTTGAGTTTCGGAGCCGGTTATCACCAAAGGTGAATTAGTTTGAGACAAATCCACAAACTGACCTGTTACTAAACAACTTCCTGCGGGAATAGGGGAGTTGGTAAAATTAGGATTAGGAACTGTTGTAGCCCCTGCAGGGCATTGCCCATCAGCAAAATAATTGGTTCCTAACACGTTTGTTTCAAATCCCCAATATCCTTGTAAATGATTACCTGGTCCGCCTGCTGCGGAACCGGGAGCATGGTCATGCCCATTTATTTTATATCCTGTAATGTATGTCTTATACCCAATGAAAGAGGCTAAAGTACCAGTTCCTAATTGGTTTCCGGGTATTTGTTGTGATTTGTAAGTAATGTTATAATTCTGTTCAGCAAGTGAAACCCGGAGCCATTTATACGTTCCGGGCGTAATCGTACTTAATTTTTTTGCAAAAAACACAACACCGTCTCCGGTAACAGTAGAGGCGCAATAATCTATTGCAGCAGAAGTGTCGGTGGTGGTTGATCCGGCATGAGTAGTAGGTCCAACATATAATACTTGTCCATGACCTACCGGGTCAAAATCTCCTGCCAATTCAATATAATGCTGGCTGATGGTAAAATTACGTGGGTTTTGTGCAGCATTGCCAGTACCTATCGGTGCATTGCCACCTATGTTGTTTAATCTTTGTTGTGTACTGTCGAATTTGAATTTAAAAATTAAATTCGGACCTGTTCCCGGGGTAAAAGAATTAGCGGGTGTGCATGTGCTGCTTGATATTGGTGGTGTGGTGGTTGCAGGGGTGTCTTCCTGGGGCTTTTTACAAGAGTTGAATGCCAAAACAACTCCTATTGTAAGTGTTAAAGTAGAAATGATTTTAAAGTTTTTCATCGGGCGATTATTGTTTTGTTAATTATTTATGCAAAAGTATGAATTTTAATTCAGATATTTACAATCGAAAAAATCTATCTACCTATGAAAAAAATTACGCTCATTGCCTTTGGTTTATTAACTTTCACAACTATAAAGGCTCAAATTACCATAACACATAATGATATGCCAAATGCAGGAGATTCTGTATTAGTGAGTATTACCAATACTATTGGCAGCATTGACCAAACTTTAACTGGTGCCAATTACACTTGGGATTATTCTACATTAACTTATAATAGTCAGCAGCAAGTGAAGTTTGACAGTCCTTTTTCTTTCCCTTCCGTTTTTGCTCTCCTGTTCAGTGTTCTAAATACTTCTTATGGTAGAGAGAACAGAAACCTTACCAGCATTCCGGGAGGTACAGTAACAGCAGCCTACGATTTTCTGAAAGAATCAAATACTGCTTTAAAACAAGTGGGGTCGGGGCTTACCATTAACGGTGCCCCCATTCCTTTTTATTACACACCAAACGATTACATTTATAGATTTCCTATGAATTATATGAATACCGATTCGTGCAATTATCAATATTCATTAACCATTCCAACTATTGGAGATTATGGAGAAACAGGACACAGGGTTAATTTAGTAGATGGTTGGGGAACTTTAATTACACCCCTTTCCACTTATCAAACTTTGCGGGTTAAGTCTGTTATTACCAGTACCGATACACTTTACAATTCGACCTTTATGTTTGGTTTAACTATTCCCCGCCCTAATCGCGTTGAATATAAATGGTTGGCAACAGCAAAACAAATTCCTGTTTTGGAAATTGATGCCAATGTTTTAGGAGGCAATGAAACAATAACTAATGTTCAATACCAGGATGTGGCGCAAACTGTAGGAATTGCAGAAAACACTTCTCCTGATTTCAATTTTGGGATTTTCCCAAATCCATGCGAAGATATAGCTATATTGAAATACAATTTATCATCCGCTTCAAATGTAAAAATTACAATCACAGATGTTTTGGGAAAAATAGTTTCTATAATTGCTGATGAAAACGAAACAGCAAGTACTTATTTTAAAACAATAAACAGTAAAGAATTACACTTGAACAAAGGTATTTATTTTGTGACAATTAAATCGAATAATGCAAGCGGAGTTCAGAAATTAATTGTTCAGTAAATTAAAGGGTTCCACCTTTAAAAAAGGTGGAACCCTTATGCCTTTCCACCAAACCTTTCTTTCATCCTTAAAAAGAACATTTCAAAATAATTATAACTCCACATGGCAACCAGGCAAGTTGCAAAAAAAGAAGTTATGGTTATACTTATAAACCCGAATTTATTTATTCGTGAAATATCGAACTTAATTAAATGGAGTGAAAACAGGATAACAAAGAAAACAACCATGTGGTAGCAATACATTCCATACGTATATTTTCCAATGGATGAAATAAATCGGAACCTGCTTATTTTATAAAAAGAATGTTCCGCAAAGTTTTGCTCTATAATAATGAAAGCAAAAAAGGCAGCAATAATCACCGGAACAAACGAAGCAACCAACACATAATGAACTCCGAATTTCCAGGTGTATAAACGAAGAGGAATTATTGCGAAACCGATGATGTACATTAACAGTATAGCATATTTTGGAATTGTTTTTACCCGGTTAATAAATTTTTCTTTCGCTGACATAAATGCAATTACTGCACCCATAGCCAGGTAAGTAACACAGGATAAAGAATTAAAATGTATTTTCATTGCATTGCCTCCAGTAAAAAAATACCGAAAACCGATGGAACCAACTATGATAAGCATAAACGAGAGAAGTAGATATTTTTTGGGAACGAAAGCAATTACAAGAGGCCAGAAAATGTAGAATTGCTCTTCAACCGAAACAGACCACAACACGCCTACAATAACATTCGTTATTCCATTTCTTAAATAATCTATATTGCCGGTGAAGGTAAAGTAATACCATTTATTAAGCATTGAGGTAGAAATATCAACAGGAAAACTCACCGGAATTTGATTCTTAGCTAACGGAATGACATATAAACCCAACAGTACAATTAAATAATAAAGCGGAAATATTCGCAGTACGCGCCTGATGTAAAAGTTTTTTATATTTATCTTCCCGTTTGCCGCTTTTTCTTTCAGCAATAAATAAGTAATCAAAAAACCACTTAATACAAAAAAAAAACTTACTCCCATATCTCCATTCTTTAAAAAATTTTCACTCATAAAAACGAAATGTTTTTCAGAATTATAATATCCCAAACATACCATTGCATGATTAATAAATACAGCAAAGAATGCAAAAAACCTCAATCCATCCAGGTTAGGGAAAAATGTAGTTGTTAATTCTTTCATTGACGGAAAAAAAATTGTCCGCAATTTATTACTTTTTCTGATTGATAACGAAATTACTTCACTTGTGCATTTCTATATTAATCGTAAATTCGCACCTCCAAAAAATAAATATATATGGCAAAATTTCATTCGTTAAAGATTAGTGATATAGTTAAAGAAACTGCCGATGCTGTTTCTGTGGGTTTCGAAGTTCCTGAAAATTTAAAACAGGAATATCAGCACAAACACGGGCAATACCTTACTCTTAAAATGTCTATAAATGGAGAAGAGTTGAGGCGTTCATATTCTATATGCAGCAGTCCGGTGGCGGAAAACCAACTTCGGGTTGCCATTAAAAAAGTGAAAGACGGGAGAGTATCTACCTATATAAACACTTCGCTTAAAGTGGGGGATATGATAGAAGTGATGACTCCAATGGGTACTTTTTTTACAGAAATGAATCCCTCCAATAAAAAGAAATACATATTGTTTGCAGGCGGTAGTGGCATTACTCCTATGTTTTCCATTTTAAAAACAGTATTGAAAGCAGAACCGATGAGCTCCATTATTTTGTTTTATGGTAACAACGATGAGTCGTCCATCATTTTTCAGAAACAAATAGAAGTGCTTGCACTTGCTAATTCGGACCGGTTGAATGTAGTTCATATTTTAAATTCAGCCCCTGCCAACCACCCTCCGTTGTTGCAGGGAATGATGAGTAAAGAAAAGAACATTTCATTGGTTCAAAATTATGTAAACGTTAACGATTCAAACGAATATTTTATTTGCGGACCGGGACCAATGATGGAAAATGTGGTGGCGGCTTTAAAAGAATTAAAAATTAATGAAAACCAAATTCACATCGAATATTTTACTGCTCCCGTAAATGCGGATGAAATAAAACCAATAGTAAACGAAGTTGCAGGTGCTTCCGCTACCATTATTATAGATGGTGACGAACATGAAGTGGTGATGGAAAAAGGAGAATCTGTTCTGGAAGCTGCCTTGCGAATAGGCTTGGATGCCCCTTATGCGTGCCAGGGTGGTTCTTGCTGCACCTGCCGTGCCCTGCTTGAAAACGGCAAAGTAGAAATGACCGTGAATTACGCTCTTTCCGCTTCCGAAGTAAAACAGGGATATATACTTACCTGCCAAAGCCATCCTACCACCCCCATCGTTAGGGTAAATTACGACAAAGGTCTGTAACATTTAAAGTTAAAAAGTAAAGGTATATGTATTGAGCGATAACAAAATGATATGTTCGAAATTTTAAAGGTTTGTTTCCTGTAAAAAAAATAAAATAACGCTTCCCCAACTTTTTATCTATCTTTGTCTCCTGAATATGATGAAGCCACGAATCATTTTAGACAGCAAGCACTTTGAAATCACGGTTACCCGGCTTTGCTATCAATTAATTGAAGTTCACAACGACTTTTCGAATACCGTTATCATTGGTCTTCAACCCCGCGGAATATTCCTCGCAAAAAGAATTCAAAAAAAACTTTCTGAAATTTTAAAGAAAAAAGACATCAAGTGCGGAAGTCTTGATATTACCTTTTATCGCGATGATTTTAGAAAAAGAGAATTGGTGCCAACTGCAACAGATATAAATTTTATTATTGAAGATAAAAATGTGGTAATGGTGGACGATGTACTATTTACCGGCAGAACGATCAGGGCGGGATTAGATGCCATGCTTGCTTTTGGAAGACCGAATGATGTTGAATTATTAGTTTTGATAGACAGAAGATTGAGCAGGCATTTGCCCATACAAGCCAAATACATAGGCAAAACCATAGATTCTATTGCTTCTGAAAAAGTGAAAGTGGAATGGAAAGAAAGCGATGGAGAGGATAAGGTAACGTTAATGAATTTTTGATTGATAGAAATAGAGAATGATAAAAATTGAAGATGTAAGGAATTAGGTTAAATGGAGAATTTGAAAAGTAATATAAAAGAAGTAAATAACTTTAATTCCCCATTTCTCAAAATCACCAACTCTGCAATTCTCAAAATCACAAAATCACTAATAATAAAAAGATGAGTAACCTAAGTACAAAACATTTACTTGGAATAAAAGAACTTACTGCTGCTGACATTAATTTAATATTAAACACAGCAGATAGTTTCAAAGAAGTCATCAATCGCCCTATTAAAAAAGTTCCTTCATTAAGAGATATTACCATTGCCAATTTGTTTTTTGAAAATTCTACCAGGACCAAACTTTCTTTTGAATTAGCCGAAAAAAGATTAAGTGCTGATGTAATCAATTTTTCCTCTTCCTCTTCCTCTGTAAAAAAAGGTGAAACCTTAATTGATACAGTAAATAATATTCTTGCTATGAAAGTGGATATGGTGGTAATGCGCCACCCCAACCCGGGAGCAGCAGTTTTTCTTTCCAAACATGTAGATGCTAAAATTGTGAATGCCGGTGACGGTGCTCATGAACACCCTACCCAAGCGCTTTTAGATGCATTTTCCATAAATGAAAAATTAGGAAACATTAAAGGAAAAAAGATAGTGATTGTTGGTGATATACTTCATTCCAGGGTGGCGCTTTCCAATATATTTTGTTTGCAAAAACTAGGCGCAGAAGTAATGGTTTGCGGACCAACCACCTTAATTCCTAAATACATTGCTTCTTTGGGTGTAAAAGTAGGGCACAATTTACGCGAAGCACTCGAATGGTGTGATGTGGCAAATATGTTGAGAATACAATTGGAAAGGCAGGAAATAAAATACTTTCCTTCTTTAAGGGAATACACTATGTTATACGGATTAAACAAAGAATTACTGAATTCATTGTCTAAAAAAATAATAGTAATGCACCCCGGACCAATAAACAGGGGAGTGGAAATAACTTCTGATGTGGCAGACAGCGACCAGAGCATTATCCTGGAACAGGTGGAAAATGGCGTGGCCGTGAGAATGGCTGTATTGTTTTTACTGGCAGGAAGAGTTTAGTTTTACATTCTCTTTTTACAATCAGGAAATATTTTTTTTAGTTTTATAACGAAAGTTTGCCTACATTTGCTCAAACATTTTAAAATCATGAACTTCCAAATAGAAAAAACCGATAAGTACGCAGTGATAAAAGTGCAGGTAGAAAAGCTTGACAGTAACATTGCTCCTTCGTTAAAATCAGAGTTAGTAGTGTTAAACACAGATGGTATAAAAAACATTATCATTGATTTAACGTTAACCCGTTATTGCGATTCTTCAGGGCTGTCTGCCATTCTTGTTGCAAACAGATTGTGCAGAAACAGCCAGGGAACCTTTGTACTGACAGGTTTGCAGGATGCTGTAAAAAAACTAATCTCCATCTCGCAATTAGATACAATTTTAACTATTACCAATAGTTTAACTGAAGCCGACACTGTATTTGTATCCCAAGTTTGATAGCATCTCCATTTAGCGAATGCAAAATTTTGAATTAACTATTCTGGGTTGCAGCAGCGCAACACCAACATCTAAACGTAATCCTACCGCTCAGCTTTTAAATATTGCTGAGCGTTTTTTTTTAATTGATTGCGGAGAAGCCACCCAAATTCAGTTAAGGAAATTCAAAATAAAATTTCAGCGCATCAGTCATATTTTTATCAGTCATCTGCATGGCGACCATTATCTTGGATTGCCGGGATTACTTTCCAGTATGCACCTGCTGGGGCGCACCAATGAAATAGATATTTATTGTCCGGCAGAGTTGCAGGAAATAATGGAGGTGCAATTCAGGCATTCTCAAACCTATTTGAATTTTAAAATTATTTATCATCCGCATCAATACATTAATAATGATTTGATTTTTGAAGATGATAAGGTGGAAGTAAGAACAATTGTGCTGAACCACCGCATTCCCTGTTGCGGTTTTGTGTTTTCTGAAAAGCCTTTGCCGGCAAACATTTCCAGGGAGGTAATAAAAAAATATGCACTTCCTGTTGCCCAAATTATGGCAATAAAAAATGGCGAAGATTATACTACATCAACAGGAGAAATTATTCCCAATGAAAAATTAATTACAAGGAAATTATTACCCCGTAAATATGCATATTGCTCGGATACTATTTACGATGAGCGAATTATTGAATACATAAAACACGCTGATTTGCTATATCACGAAGCCACATTTTTGAACGAAATGCTGGCAAGAGCCAAAGAAACATTTCATACAACCGCATTGCAGGCGGGTGAAATTGCAAAAAAAGCAGAAGTAAGAAAACTAATCATAGGGCATTATTCCGCTCGTTACAAAGACTTGCAACCGCTGCTGGATGAAGCGCAATCGGTTTTTAAAAACACTATACTTGCTGTAGAAGGTGAAAGCACTTTTGTGGATTTCAACTAAAAATAATATCTTTATCACAGAAAAAAAAACATAATGAGTATGGAATTTACTGCACAACAAATAGCCGGTTTGTTAAACGGGCAAACAGAAGGAGACGCAACCGTTCAAATTACTAAATTATCTAAAATAGAGGAGGGAGAAGAGGGTTCCATTTCTTTTTTAGCAAATCCTAAATACACCCATTATTTATACACTACTAAAGCTTCGCTGGTGATTGTGAATAATGACTTAGTTTTGACTGCTCCCGTTACAGCTACCTTAATAAGGGTGGAGAGTGCAGAAACAGCATTTGCAAAATTGCTGGAAATGTATAACCAGGTTAAACTAAACAAAACAGGAATTTCAAAACTGGCTTTTATTTCAGAAAGTGCAAAAGTAGGCGATAATATATATGCAGGTGAGTTTGTAGTGGTGGGTGATAATGTAAAAATAGGAAACAATGTGAAAATATACCCGCAGGTTTTTATTGGCGACAATGCGGTGATTGGAGATAATACCACTTTGTTTGCAGGAGTTAAAATTTATTCGGAAACACAAATTGGAAAGAATTGTATTATTCATTCCGGTACGGTAATAGGCAGTGATGGATTCCGGTTTAATCCTCAAAATGATAATCAGAAAATTCCGCAAATTGGAAATGTGGTTATTGAAGATGATGTGGAAATAGGTGCTAATTGTGCTATTGACAGGGCAACTTTAGGTTCAACCATTCTTCGCAAAGGAGTGAAGTTTGATAACCTCGTTCATATTGCACATAATGTAGAAATAGGGGAGAACTCCTACCTGGCGGCAGGTAACGTAATAGCGGGTTCCACCAAGATTGGGAGAAACTGTATGTTTAGCGGACAAGTGGGTATTGTTGGACATGTGGAAATTGCTGATAACACTATTATTACAGCACAATCGGGTATTTCAAAAAGCAGTACCAAAAAAGGAGAAGTGCTGATGGGCTCACCTGCTTTTGAAGCAAGCAAATACAGAAAAATCTATGTTCACTTCCGAAATTTAGATTCCCTTGTTCAGCGCGTAAATAAATTGGAAAAAGAAAAATAAAATTGGGTAGGGTTGAAGAGAGAGGGTTGTTGAAACCAAAATTGTGTTACCGGATTTTATGTAAAAATACTCCTGTTAGTTTGCCTTTCTTTTAAAGCTGCAAAATAAAAAATTCTGTGTAGTGTTGAATGGTGTTGTATGGTCTTCTGTTATGCACTTTATTTTCTCAAATCCTTTGTTAAGTTGTTGTTGTAACTGCTCTTCGGTGTATTGATGAACGTCAAGCATAGAACATTTTGCAGGTCCTTTGTCGGAGAACGTTCCGATTGCCATAAATCCTTTTACTGCTTTTCTTGCTGTGGTCAGGTAGGTGTTAATGTCGTCTGCACTTGTAAGGAAGTGAAAGGTTGCTCTGTCGTGCCAACAGTCATAAGTATTTGTTGGATGAAACTCTGTAACATCACAAACTATCCAATTCACTTTGTTTGCTTTGTCGCCAAGTCGGTGTTTTGCACGTTCTATTGCTTTCTCACTGATGTCAAGTACCGAAATGTTTTCGTAACCTTCATCAAGTAAATAGTCAACTAACCTGCTGTCGCCACCGCCAATGTCTATAATGTTTGCTGACTTCTGCAAATTAAAACTGTGCACAAAGTCTAAGGATGTTTTCGGGAGTGCCTGTGTCCAGCTCACTTCATGAGGTTGTTTGGTTTGGTAAACTTTCTCCCAATGCTGTTTTCTTGTTTCCATATGATTCGTTTCTATTTAGTTCTGTCGCTTAAAGTTATCCCGGTCTTATGCTTGCAGATAAGCCCTGTAAATGTTAAGCTGAAGTAAAAGCAAAGACGTGAGGGCTTAGTGTTAATATAATGCTGTAAGCTATGCTTACATTTAATTAATTTCATTTTATTTTTTAAAAAAGTAAGTGAAACTTATACTGTATTAATTTCACCCTAAGCCCCAACACACATAAACCTGCCGTCAGGTTAGCGCGCACTGGGTTCTCATGTTTTCAATTTTTTTAAGGTGAATTCTCCGTTTTCTAATTTGCAATTGTATTCTTGTCTACTGTTAATTGTTCTCCAACTCGTTAATGTTTTAGTTTTTGCAGGTTTCCAATTCGGCATTTTGCTAAAAGTTTCCATTACTGCTTTTACGAAGTCAAGTTCATTTGATTGAAGATAATCCTTAGGTCTAACTATTGCAAATATCACCATAAACAGTTAATTTCTATTTTAAAATTCATTAGAGAAACTTTGTTGCTTTTGGTATTCTTTGAATACAAAATTATTTGCAAAGTAAACAATAAGTGCTGAGTCTGATTCTCCAAATTTTGCGTCTTCCGAAGGATTCAATGTCGCCATTACCACACAAATCGGGTAGATTTATATTTTTATAACCAATGCGTTTAAATTCCAATTCCTTATCTGTTAAGGTCATAAATTCATACATAGAACAAAAATCATCTAAATTGGGCCATTTGGGCATATACAATTTTTCGTTTTTTATTGTCCAACGATAAGATGATTTTTTTAATTGCTATGGGCGTTCGGGAAATGCGTTTGTAACGCATCTTCATTTACTTTCCCCCGTTGGAGCGTAGCCTCTGGCTACGTTTTATTTAACAAGGCTTCCAGCCTTACTTACTATTTCTCCCTCTACACGAATTGTCAACCGCCAGACAAATATATATTTATTTTCCTTTACTTCCTTTTTTTGTTTGAAAACAACAAGTTTTAGTTTATAAACTTACTTATTTTAAGTTTTTCAAGGTAATTTTCCACCGAATTGTGAAAGGTTTGGACCGGAAACAGAAAGGGTGGAGCCAAAAACACAAAGGTTTGGACCAAACAGTGATGTTTTCCGCCCGGAAAAACAAAGGTTGCAGCCAAAAACAAATAGGTTTGGACCAAACATATATGTTTTCCATCCGAAAACAGAAAGGTTTGGACCAAAAACAGAAAGGTTTAGACCAAACAGTGATGTTTCCGAACGGAAAAACAGGAAAATTTGAACGGAGCCCACGCATAAAGTTTCCCCGGCTTTGTGTAAAGGATATAAAATAACATTGTGTTTCTTTTCAAGAAACATGTGTTGGAGTAAAAATAAGATATGTTGGAGTAAAACAAACATGTGTGGAAGTAAAACAAACATGTGTGGAAGTAAAACAAACATGTGTGGAAGTAAAAGAAACATGTGTGGAAGTAAAAGAAACATGTGTGGAAGTAAAAGAAACATGTGTGGAAGTAAAACAAACATGTGTGGAAGTAAAAGAAACATGTGTTTATTTTGAAAAAATAGGTGTTCCATTAAAAATTCGGGTTCCCCGTTTATACCTAAAAAAGGGAGCAAAGAGCAGTATATACAATTGGTTTTATTGTAAAACTGTTTATTGGCAGGCATTACAAAGGTTTTTGTTCCTTTGTGTTTTTCACGGTTTTTTTATAACCCTTTGCTGGTAAGGTTTTGCAAAGGGATTTTTGATTTTTAAAGTAAGGTTTTTGTAAGGAAGTGAAATAATTGCCTGTTTTGTTTGCCAACTGGCGCAGCATATATTTTATTTACTTTTCTTTGTGCCATATAAATCAATTAATCTAAAAAAAACAATGAAAAAAACAAATGCAAAATCCGAACTGCTTCCTGAAACAGGCAGCACAAACGGTAAGTGGTACTCGCGTATTGCTTCAAATGAAAACGGTTTGACAGAAGCTGTTAAAAAACAACTGTTGTCTTTCTTTATCGGCAACCTGATTCTCTTTTCGATGTTAAAGGGAGAGAATGAAAAGCCGAAAAAGGAGGTGGTGAAAGTAAAAAAACTGACAAAGCAGCAGCAGGCTGCTATTAAGTCGGAAACAAAGACAGGGCTAAGGGAAATGTTAACCTTGCCTCTTCCTCCCTTTACTAACATTATATTAGCAGCAGGGCTTATTAAACTAAACCCTGCCGCTTTGTGCAATTATGTATCCGACAGGCTGGTTCGTATTGCCGCCATCCCTGCGTTTGCTTCCTGCAGCCCTACTGTACTATTTTTGCAAGGCATCCTGGATGAGCTGACCCCGCTTGCCAATATGGGCAGAAACATACCGCATACCGACAGGGTTACCCTGGAAACGCTTACCAAACAGTTGAGAGAAAATTTTACTACCTGCCTGCTTAGCTGCGTTGTACTGGCTAACGGAAACCTGCGGCTGTTTTCGTTGCTGAATGTAAAAACAAAAGCGAAGGGTACGCGAAACAACAGGAGGCTGGCTGCACCTGTAATGAAACTGAACACCAAGAAGGGAGAAAACACTGTAGGGGTCAGCTGCAAACCCGTTAGGTATGCTACTTCGTACTCTATCGCATATGGAGTTGGGGAGGATGTAACCAAGTACCAGCTAAAAACGGGCTCATCGAACCAACTGGTAACCGACCTGGTGGGCGGGGAACTGGTCAATTTTATAATGTGGGCAAATACGGGCAAGCAGGCGGGCTTTCCGTGCGCTGCCCAGCCCATACGAGTTCCGTTTAACTAAGGCATACCAATCAGCTAATCACAAAAAGATTAGCTGATTTTTTTCTGCTTTCTCTCCGCTTCATGCTTAGCATAAACGTTTCCAACAAATACCGCCAGGTTCCGATCCTGTGCAGCGATATTAAGCTGTTAAAAGGATTGGGTAAGCATCAGCTTTTATTTATTGATAAAAATAATTTCGAATATACCTGTACCGGCTCTGTAAACAAGTTTCTGCAAACAAAGTATGGCAAAAACCTTGCTTGGGTAAACAAAGGTGTGGCTATCAATCCCTCTTACCTTGACACCAGCCAGCCTTTTGATGAGTTTTATATTTGCCTTCATGAATATGAAAAAATAAGAGTGGCTGAAAAGCTGGCACGGGAAATAAAAAAGATTGCCAAAAAAAAGAAAAACCTTACCTGGAGACAATTGTTTTTTAGGAAAGGGAGAATGGTTAGTGAATTAGGGATTGGGGATTACTAATTTCAGATTTCAGATTAGGGATTGGGGATTACTAATTACGAATGAATACGAATTTACAAATTGGGGTACGAAACACAAAGGGGAATTAGGGATTAGGAATTAAGAATTAGGAATTGGTCCTTCGACAAGCTCAGGATGACGATTTGGAATTTATAATTTGAAATTATTTTTTCTTTAACGGTGTAAGCAGGTACTCCAACCCATTCAGCTTTATTTCATACATCGTTTGCAACAGCATTCCTAATTTACCTTCTGGAAAACCCTTTCGGTTAAACCATTCCAGGTAAGAAACAGGCAAGTCGCACAGCAGTCGCCCTTTGTATTTCCCAAAAGGCATTTGCATTTCTACCAATTGCAACAATAGGTTGGAGTCGGGCAGCATTTGTTTTTTGTGGTGTTTATTTTGCTCTCATTTTATTTCCTTTTGCATCGTGGGTTACTTCTGCCAGTCCCAGAGCTTCCATTAAGGGCGGAACATACATTCCGAACCTGCCGCGAAGTCCTTTTTTTAAGCCATACCAGCCACCCACCGGATTTTTCTCCGAACGCCCCCATGCTTCCACAGTACCTTCTTTTGCAGGTTTCTGTTCGTCTGCACTTCCCAGTTCCATCCAGTCTCCATGCTTTTTCAGCATGGCATGCAGGTCGGCAAGGCATCGGTAGTCGTAATGCAAAACTGTTTTACCTACTGTACACACCAAAATTTCTTTACCCTCTTTTTCATCCATGTGCATTGTAAATTCTGACGACAAGGGAGGTGTTTTTAAAACCAACGGTTTTTCTTTTGTTCCTATTTTGTTTTTCATTTTATTTGTTTTAAAATCTGTTTAAATTTTATTCGGATTATTTAATTACATATTTCTTTCTGTGGTTTTGAGATTCTTAGCGAGAAGAATATGTTATTGTTATGTTGGTTAATACCATTTTATTTCATTTCGATAAATTAAACAGTCTCTCTTTGTATTCGAAACTATAAACTATGTATTTACAAAATACATATCCACTTCTCCCTTGTTTTTCGCTTGTATTTTACCCCTGTACAAACACTTAAAATCATTTTTAATCAATTCGTAAGTGCTGCCTGAAATATTTATTTTTCCGTTCTCGCTGTTTTGTTCCATCCGAGCCGCAGTGTTCACGGTATCTCCCCATATATCGTAGGCAAACTTTTTGACCCCAACAATGCCCGCTACTACAGGACCAGAATTAATCCCGATTCGCATTTTAAAATGTCCTCCTTCTATTTCGCGTTTACTGATAAAGCTGATTATTTCAATGGCTGCTTCAATCGTTTTCTGTGCGTGGCGTTCTTCTTCCATAGGCATACCGCACACGGCAAGGTATGCATCGCCAATGGTCTTTATTTTTTCCAAACCATGGCGTTCTATTATTTCATCAAAAGCAGTAAAACAATGATGAATTTCGGCAACCAGCTCTTCGGGTGTAAGTTTTTCGCTGATACGAGTAAAACCTACAAAATCGGTAAATAACACCGTAACGTGGTTATAGAGTTTTGCCTTGCTTTCCCCGGTTTCTTTTAATTCATCTGCTACCTCCTGCGGAAGAATGTTGAGCAGCAGCAATTCTGATTTTTGTTTTTCGGAAGTAATCTCTATGTTCGATTTTTTTTGATTGGACAAATTTTTCAAAATAAAAAACACAAGCAATAAAAGCATTGCCAAACCAAGTAACAAACTATTGCGGTATATTTTCTGGTGCTTCAGTTCGGCTTCTTTATTTTGTAATTCAGCTACATGTTTTTCCATGTCAATTTTATGATGCACTCCCGAAAGAAACACTAAATTCTTTTCTTTATCCACAATCTCTTTTGCATCCACTGCCGAATCTAAATAAGCATACGCAAGTGTCCAATTTCCATTTGCTGCATACGCTGCTGCCACATTTGGATATACTCTTGATATAACTGCATAATTTCGATACATGTTTTTCATTTTAACTATCTCCAATACTTCCAATTGCAGTTCCATATCCTTTTTTAATTCATGTTGTAAAAGTAATACGGCACCGTATTCGCTTAGCGAAAACACAAGATCATCCATTGCGTTATGTTTCCTGCTAAGTTCTATGTTTTTTTTCAGAAGCGGAACTGCTTTATCCAGTTTGTTTTGTTTTATGTAAATATTGCCCAGGTTGCCGCTGATGATGCCTACCCATAACTCGTTATGGTTTTTAAGTGCGCATTCTTCTGCTTTATGAAAATAAAAAGTAGCCGAATCGTATTCTTCCTGGTTGCCATAACACAGGGCAAGGGTATTTAATTTTGAAATATTATTATTTAACATTTCTTCAGGTATGTTTTGGCATGCTTCCAGGAAATATTTTTTTGCGGTCTTAAAGTCTCTGAAATAAAAATACTTTCCTCCCAGCTGACATAAAAATTCGGCTTTGTGAGGAAATTCTTTTAACGAAAGCCCGGAGTAATATTCATAGGCATTTATATAATGTTCTAAGGCAGCAGCAAAGTTTTTTTGCTTCCAGTAATATTCGGCTAACAATTCCACCCCTTCTGTTTTCAGGTACTTAAATTGTTTTTCGTCCACCTCTTTTACAAACTCCTGTATGTTTTTTTCAAGAGCGGTATCGGCTTCCCTGTGTGTTAATGTATAGATGTATTGATATAATTTGAATCCGTATTTCAACTGTATATCTCCTTTGCTGTCGGCAATGTTTTCCAGTTCAGCAAACCTGGAAACTGCCGAAGGATAATCGCCCGGAAGTGTATTGATGATGGAATCTAATGCAAGACATTGCACATTGAATTTTTTAAATAAAATGGAGGATGGAAAGTTAGCCGACATAAGACTATTACTTATGACCATCAGTAAAAAAATAAGAATGTTTTTAAACTTCATCGTTTTGCAGTTGCCCTTATGATGCTATTTTCAAAAGCAATAATAAGCAAAAAAAATTTAATGGTATTTAATTTTGAATAAAAAAGAAACCCCATTCAAATAAAATCCCCCAATGCAATTATAAAACAGGGGCGTTTTTTTATAAAGTAATTTTAAGGCATAAATTAATGACTCTGCCGTCTAAAGAACTCCAAACGGGTTTAAAAACCGGGTTTTGTTTTGTACCGTCCACCAGTGTTTCGTATTTCGACTGTCGCTGGTCCAATATGTTTTTGAAGTTTAAAACAATACTTCCGTAATTAAATTTTTTTTCCACCATTGCGCCCACCATCCAAAAATCATTCACCAAATTATTATTATAAGTGTATTGATTTGCCGTAAACGAGGTCTCCACAGCAAACTTCCACTCGTTTTCAATAGTGTAACTTAATCGTGATACAAATTTATCCTTAGGATTGAATGGAGTATTTACAGTCATGGTATCATACCGGAGCACAGATTCGGAATGGTTGTATGCCAGCATAAGTTCCACATCATGCAATTTAAGCCGGATACTGGTGTTGGTTCCGTAACTGTTAGTTATATAATTTCCGTTTGCTGCATAGCTGTTTTTAGTTGAATCTGTTGTTAAGATAACGGGATTAGTGATGCTGACATAAAATAGCGATTGCTCCAACTGAACATTGAGGTCGTGAAACAACATAGTATGGTAGTTAATATCTGCATTGGCACCGTTCGCATTTTCAGGTTTTAGGTCAGCAATAATAGGATGGATATAGGGCGAAGGTTCTGTTAGGTCAAACATATCAGGAGTTTTGTATCCGCTTCCTCCCGCCAGGCGAATCAAAATTTTTGTTTTTGGTTTATACAAAACAGATAAGCGGGGTAAAATAAACGAGTGGAAAGTAAAATTATAATTGTATCGAATACCTGCTTCAATGGAAAATTTTTTATTGATGTACCAGTCGTCCTGCATAAATAGTCCTGCTGTATAATCGTCCCGGTTACCAAAATATTTTGCATCATTTTGAAATAGCTTTAAGTTGGCAGAAACAAAATTAACCCCTGCAACCAAAGTGTTTTTCTTCCATTTCATTACATCATTCAATTCGGAATAGGTGGCATATTGGGTTCCGTTGAAAACAAATCCTGAATAGTTAACATCCCGTTCAAAAGCGCTTCCGGTGGACTTTAGGGTAAACGTATGCTTTTGCGAATGTTTATTTATCATCGAAACATCGAGGGTATTTCTGTATGTGTTTTCTTCTTGTACAAAAGGGTGAGGAACTGTAGTACCAAAATCTATTGCCTGGATGTCTCCGCCCACCCTGTTATCGAAAGTAGTGGAAAAACCAAGTATAATTTTTGTTTTAGGATTTGCATCATAGAACAAAGTGGGATGAATAATAAAACTCCTGCATTTGGGCACTTCTGCAAATCCGTCTCCGTTTATATCTACCGCCTGTTTTGAATTAAAACTTCCAAATAAAGTATATCCCGTTTTGTTATTTTTGCCGGAAGTAAAAGCATTCACATTTCCTTCTCCACGACTCGTAACGTTTGCAGTAAGGGTGGCTTCGGGAATGGTGGTTGGCGTTTTTGAAATAAAATTAATGACCCCGCCAATTGCCCCGTTGCCATATAAAGCCGAAACTGGTCCGTTTATTATTTCAACCTGTTTTACATCCAGGGGAGGAACGGACAGTAGTCCCAAACTTCCCGAATAGCCATCATATACGGGCATCCCGTCCCGCATGATGCTTGTGTATCTCGAATCCAATCCCTGCATCCGGACAACCTCATTTCCGTTAAGTTGATTGGTGCGCTGAACCCTGATAGCAGATAAATTGGCAAGAATATCCGAAACAGTGGCAGGAGACAAAGTGGTTGCTTCGTCCATTTTTTCTCCGCTTATTACTTTTATCCTCGTTGGCGAATCTTCAATTGGCGAATTAATACGGGTAGTATTTACAACGATTACATCCAGGTCGGTTTCTGATACTGCAAGTAAAATGGTAATTGTTTTTTTTGAACTTAATGGAAAGTCATACGTTAAAGTCGTTTTTCTATTTCGGGACGAGGAAAAAACAATCTCCTGCCTTCCGTCAGGAATTTTATGGATTATAACCATTCCTTTTTCGTTGGTCGTTCCTTTAAGTGCAGTATTGGAAACTGAAACCATCACACCCGATAAGGGTTCTTTTGTAGCGCTGTCTTTCACCACAGCCCTGAAATTGTTTTGTGCGCCTGCATTGATAAAAAGGAAGAAGCAAATGCAAAGAAATTGTATTTTCATAGATTCAGCAAATGTAATATTATTATTTAGAGCTGTTCTGAAAATTAGCGTTTCGTCAGCAAGATGAGTTATATATATAAATGAGAAGGATAAATTGATAATTAAAAAATAATCAGCACTTTTGTTCTGTTATTTAGGTCCATGTTAATTTACAGAATAGTAGTATACATCGTTGACGTAAAGTGAAATCTACAGAAAGCTTAATTTCGTAAATTTATAAGGAGGATTTGCATACATAAAAACAATCGTTTTAATTAATTTATTCAATAAAAAGAATGGTTGCAGCAAATCATAAAGAATCTTTTGCAATAAAATTTTCCATCGGGGGAGCAGTTGTAATGGCAATTATGGGTCTATTAGCTGCTATATTCGGCAACTCCATGTCATTGCTATTTGATAGCTTGAACACCATACTGGGTATTGCCATTTCTACAGCCGGATTGCGCATTTCGCACTTGCTGAAAATAAAATACAGCAAACGGTTTAATTTCGGATACTATTCATTTGAACCATTATTTGTATTAGCGAACGGCTTGTTAATGCTGGTGCTGGCAGTGTCTTTATTTATTACTTCGGTTCAAACAATTTTAGATGGAGGAAGAAAAGTAGAACTGCCAATTGTAACTTCTTACCTTGTATTTTCGATTACCGTGTGCTGTGTGGAAGCAATTGTGTTAAGGCGGCTATCTAAAAAAGTAAAATCAGAATTAGTTCATACGGAATCAATTAATTGGTTGTTCGATACTCTAACCAGTTTAGTTGTATTAGGTGCATTTTTATTGTCCATACCGCTCAAACATACTTCTTATCGTTACCTGGTTCCGTATTTAGACCCCGGAATAACCATTGTCCTCATTATTTGTATCATCTATCAGCCCATCAAATTAATAAAATCAGGGTCATTTGATTTGCTTCGCATGGCTCCCTCTTCAAAAAGAATGGGCGAGATAAAAGAAAAACTGATGGACCAAAGAGAAAAATATGGTTACTCGGATATTAAAATTCTTGCTGCAAAAGCAGGACGGACTACTTGTGTTGAAGTTATTTGTCTTTACCACAAAAATTTTGAAATCACCACTATTGACAAATTGGATACATTAAGAAAAAAGATTAAAGAAGAAGTAGAAAACGAATTTGAAAATCTGGAAGTAACCGTAACATTTAATACACTTAAAAAATAGCAGGTAATTGTACGGCTACTCTTTTACTAATTAGATAATTCATTATTAAACAGAAAATTTCTTAACTTTGTATAGTATAAATTTCTTTAAAATTACATATAGTTTCCTTAATAAAATAATAACGAAAAAAAATTGAAAACCACAAACGAAAATACGGAAGTCGAAATAATAACTACTCGCGTTGTAGAGGTATGTTATGTTGAGTTGCGCAGCGATGGTATTGTACATTCTCATACTTCTGCTCATGTTGATTTTAACATCGAATCTCTTAAAAAATTTACAGCGGTGATGGGTGAAATAACCAACCATAAGCAGGCTCCCCTGTTACTTACTCTTGATGAGTTTGCAATCCCCCCGGGCGATACAAGGGAATATTGGGCAAAAAAAGATTCGTGTCCTTATGCTTCTGCCGAAGCATACATTACTTCCAGCCTTGGGCATAAGCTAATAGGAAATTTTTATCTCAAATTAAATAAACCCCACCGTCCTACCCAATTATTTACTGATATTAATGAAGCTGTAAAATGGCTGAAAACTTTTTTATGATTATTTCCTGAAGAAAACTCTTTGATAAAGTCGGATGATTGCGAGGTGTATAAACGCGATTTTTTATCAGGTAATTAAAATAAAGTGATATTAAATTAAGCTATTGATTGTTTAAAACAATTCAAGTTGCCCCTACTTGTTTTACCGGGTGGATGGATATTAAACTCAATTACTGATTTCCTTTATTATATTTGTCAATTAATTAATCTTCCTAAAATGACACTAACTATGAAAAACACTCTCTTGTTTTTAACGACACTATCAATAGCCTTTATATTAGTAGGCGGTTGTACCACCTCACCTGGCGAAAACAAATCCACTTCTGCTTATTTTGATAATTCAGAAGAAGGCATTCAGACCGGAGGTGTGAAAATGATTTGGATACAAACTCCAAAAGGAAAATATAAAGTATGGACCAAACAGGTTGGCAACAATGCAAAAACAAAAGTGCTGCTGCTAAACGGTGGTCCGGGCTGTACGCATGAATACTTTGAATGTTTCGAAAGTTTTTTACCAAAAGAAGGTATTGAATTTATTTATTACGACCAGTTGGCTTGTGGAAATTCGGATAATCCCAATGATACTTCTTTATACGATTTGCCCCGATATGTGGAAGAGGTGGAGCAACTGCGCACTGCTTTGCACCTGGATAAAAATAACTTTTACCTGCTGGGGCATTCGTGGGGAGGAATCCTGGCTATGCAGTATGCACTTAAATACCAAAACAACCTGAAAGGATTAATTATTTCGAATATGATGGCGAGTTGTCCTGAATATGGAAAATATGCGGATGAAGTATTGGCAAAACAGATGAATAGTGCAGTGCTGGACTCGACTAGAAACATTGAAAAAAGAGGTGATTTTAATAATCCTGAATATATGGCGCTATTAAAGGCTAATTATTACGCAAAGCATATTTGTCGTTTGCCCGAATATCCCGAGCCGGTTAACCGTTCGTTTAATAAAACAAACCGAACACTTTACACCATTATGCAGGGTCCGAGTGAGTTTGGCATTTCAGGAAAACTGACTAACTGGGATGTGAGCAAGGAATTAAAAACTATTCATGTACCCACCTTAGTAATTGGTGCTGCAAACGATACCATGGATCCTAAATACATGGAGTGGATGAGCAGGGAAATTCCCGGGGGGCAATTTTTATTGTGTGCCAACGGTAGCCACATGTGCATGTATGACGACCAGCAAACTTATATGCACGGGTTAATAAAGTTTCTTAATACAATGAATTGAATAGTTAATTGTATTACTGGTACAATACCTGGCAATTGGTGCAAAAAAATGTTCTTCGGTTAAACTTTCCCAAATGTTTTCGGGTAAATGGCAATTCGCACCTCATACAATACTTTTTGTTATGAGCCAGCCAATGTTGTTTCAAGGTATATTCCTTTTTCCATTTCAAAAACTCAAAACTATACGTTACAGCTTCTTTCACCATTTCGTTCCTTTTCTTTACGGGTAAGTGTCCAACCCTTGTTTCGGGGTGAACTTTAATCCGGTAAAGCACTTCATTTTTAATAATGTTGCCTACCCCTGCAAAAATATCCTGGCTAAGTAAGGCATCGCACACCAGCATATCGGGGTGTTGTTTCAATTTCTCTTTAGCTTTCTTTGCATCCCATCCCGCATTCATCACATCTCCTGTCCAATCATATACTTTATCCAGGTTATCAGTAATTTCTTTTATAGAACAGGCATAAAAATTAAGTTCTCCTTTCTTAAATTTCATAGATAATCTTGGAACAGCATCTTTACCTTCATTAATACGGTAGCTTCCAAACATGAGGAAATGGATGCGCAAAGCAAACGAGTCGAAACAAATTAAAAAATGTTTTCCCCAACTTTTAAAATTGCGAATCGTTTTTCCTTTTATTTTTTCTATTTCAATTTTCTTTGTATTGCCACTGGCAGCAATAACTTTTTTGCCGACAAACGATTCGGTTAACTCTTTTAATATTACTATGGAAGGACCTTCCGGCATATTTTTTTTAATTGATTGGAACTATTTCCAATTTCAAATTCAATGCCATTCATCAATAAAATTAGGCTTTTCGGTAAATATTATAATGTATTCCTATATTACTGTAAGTCGCCATTTACTTCTACTACCTACTTTTGCAGAAATGAAAACTTAAACTAAAATAACATGAAAAATAAGTTCAAAGATGATGAGTGATAAAGTAGAAAAAGTAATGCACGAATATAAAGAAGGCACCTTTAAATCGGGAAAAGAAGGCAAAGGAGGAAAAGTAAAAAACCGCAAACAGGCAATAGCTATAGGCTTAAGCGAAGCACGAAAAGAAGGAACAAAAACACGCACTGCAAAATCAAAAAAGTAAAGACGCAATGCAAAAAACAAATCCTAAAAAGGCTGTATATAAAAAGCAGTCGCAACACCGCCCGGGTTTGGAATCGAAAATGGATCCCTTGCCTGAATTTACCTACGCTTCTCCCGGTGGCAACCGGCTGTTGAACAAAAAATGTATAGTAACTGGTGGCGACAGTGGCATAGGACGGGCAGTGGCGGTTACCTTTGCCAAACAAGGTGCGGATGTGGCAATACTATATCTTAAACAGGAAGAAAAGGACGCACAGGAAACTGCTGATATTATTGAAACAGTGTTTAAGCGGCAATGCCTGCTGTTGCCTACCGATGTTTCGGTAGCTGCTGTGCATTATCCAAAGGCGGAAATTACAATGATTACCACTAAAACAATTGACAGAAACTTTTTAGCAGTGTACGGAACGCAAACACCCATGAAACGGGCAGGACAACCTGCCGAAGTGGCATCTGCTTATCTTTTTCTGGCAAGTGATGATGCTAGCTACATTACGGGGCAGGTAATACACGTAAACGGGGGAGAAATTATAAACGGTTAAAAGTAATTAATATGAAAGCAATCTGGAAAGGGTCTATAAGTTTTGGCTTGGTAAATATTCCTGTAAAGCTATACAGCGCTACGCAAAGCAGTTCGCTTGATTTGGATATGATAGACAAACGGGATATGGGCAAAATTCACTTTCAGAGAGTGAACGAAAATACAGGCAAAGAAGTGAAATGGGAAAACATTGCCAAGGCATATAAACTGAATGATGAATACATAGAACTTGATGCGGCTGACTTTGATGAAGTATTGCCCGAAAAAACTAAGGTGATAGAAGTAAATAATTTTGTGAAAGAAAGTGAAATAGACACCATCTTTTTCGAAAATTCATATTACGTAGAGCCCGAAAAATCGGGTGAAAAAGCGTATGCCTTATTGCGAGAAGCATTGGAAAAGTCAGGAAAAGTAGGTATTGCGCAGTTTGTAATGCGAAGTTCAGAAACATTAACAGTACTGAAACCAAAGGGAAACGTACTGGTATTAAGTAAAATCAGGTTTGCTGAAGAAGTAAGAAGTACAGAGGAATTTGCGTTGCCGCCAAAGTCGGAAGTGAAACCTGCTGAACTGAAAATGGCAATGACACTCATTAACCAGTTCAGTACTCCATTTAAAATAGAAAAGTTTAAAGACGAATATGCAGCCGGTTTGCTAAAACTGATAAAAGCAAAAGCAGCCGGCAAACGCCCCAAAATAAGGAAACTGAAAGTAGTTCACAGCAAGTCGCAAGATTTGATGGAACAATTAAAAGCAAGTTTATCTAAACAGAAAGCTTCGTGAGGGTTCCTGATTTCACCTTGGTTTTATCTTTTTCACCATCAAAAAATCGTTCATATAAAATTCTTCGCCAATATGTAAATCAAAAGAATGGTCGATGGTGAAGCCCTGTTTGAAATAAAAATTGATGGCGGTATAATTAATCCTGTTTACCGCCAGTTCAAATGTCTCCGCATCGGGCAATTGCTGTATGATGTATTCAAATAATTTAGAACCAATTCCTTTTCGGTGTTGGTTTACTTCAACATAAAACTTGTGAATAAAATAAGTCTTCTCGTCTTTGGTACTCAATGAAATATAACCTGACGGATTTTCGTCCACATAAGCCAAAGTGAACTGCTGCCCTTCTTTCATTTGTGTCAGCAACGCTTTTTGCGAATACATTTGGTGAAGCATAAAATTGATTTGTTCCATAGTTATGATGGAAGGATAATGTTTTTTCCAAATCACCTGGGCTAAATGAGCAATGACGGGAATGTCTTTTTCTGTTGCTTTTATAAATGAAAGAGTCATAATTAAATTTTAAACACCTGCCACATCCACCTGCCCTTCGGAGAGAGGATAAAGGGGGGAGGAGGTTATCCAGTTTCTTATTATTTCCAACCCATATTCAGATAAGATACTTTCCGGGTGAAACTGAACTGCTCTTACATCGTATTTTTTATGGCGCAATGCCATGCAGTTTCCTGTTTCATCTACAGCCGTTATTTCTAATTGGTCGGGAAAATTATTTGTATTTACCACCCACGAATGATACCGCCCGGCATTAAATGGTGAAGGAATGTTTTTAAAAAGATAGTCGTCAGCTATAATATTTACAGGAGTAGCTACTCCATGAAATACCTGGTCCAGGTTTATTAATGAGCCCCCAAAAGCTTCTGCAATTGCCTGTTGCCCGAGGCAAATGCCCAGGATGCTTTTTGTTTTAAAAAATGTTTTAATCAGTTCGGGCATTATGCCTGCATCCTTGGGAAGTCCGGGACCGGGGGAAAGCATTATTTTATCGTAGGCTTGTATTTGTTCTAATTTAATTTCATCATTTCTAAAAACATCTACTGTTTCCTCTGTTACCTGTTCTATATAATGAACAAGATTATAAGTGAAGCTGTCGTAGTTATCTAAGAGTAAAATTTTCATATTTGTTCCTAAAAGTCAATTGAGGGCGTAAAGCTAAAAAAACAAATTTGTTTGGGTGCGAGGATGGCTATAAAAAAAAATCGGTGACGTAGAAATCCAAAATTATTTTTATTTCGTAAATACGTCTATAAACAATTTAAAAACAAAATAAAATGAAAAAATTAATTTTAGTAGCAAGTATTGTTTGCTCTGCATTTATTGCAAATGCAACAATCAGTAAAGTAAAAATCTCAAAAGTTGTTGTAGCAGCAGCTGATTGGGCAAAATCTAAAGACGGCACATGGCAGGCAATGAAAAACGGCAAAACAGTTTGGTACAAGCTGAATGCTAAAGATGCAAGCGTATGGATGTCGATGGACGGAAAAAAGTGGGATGCCCAAAAAGATGGCATGTGGCAGGACAAAGACGGAAAATGGTTGAAAATTGACATGAAAATGTTAAAATGGTCAGCTGATGGCGGAAAAACATGGGTAGAAGTTCCGGAAGGGAAATGGCAAGGTTCTGACGGTGTTTGGAACAAGTTTGACAAAGACTGGACCTTATGGACCATGGGAAGTAAAATGTAAATTTACTGAAAATAAAGAGGCTGTCTCAAAAGTAGAGACAGCCTCTTTTTTATTCGTACTTCTCTCGGAGAAAAATATTGTTTAAGCGATTCTCTATATTCTTCACCCAATTTTCTTCTTTCACGAACATCCCATACCCAAAAAACATCTATAATTCCAACATAAAATGTTTTGAAGCCAAAGATTGAATGTTTCACAGCAAAGGTTGGAACTTTCACACCAAAGGTGGAGTCTTTCACGTCAAAGGTTGAATGTTTGACGTGAAAGGTTGAGTCTTTCACGCCAAAGGTTGAATGTTTGACACCAAAGGTTGGAGCTTTCACTCCAAAGGTGGAGTCTTTGACGTGAAAGGTTGAACCTTTGAAGCGAAAGGCTGAACCTTTGAAGCCAAAGGTTGAACCTTTGAAGCGAAAGACTGAACCTTTAGCTTCAAAAGTATTTATGAGGAAATCAACGGAATTTTTGCTTAAAATCAGCGTGTTAGCTTTTCATTATTTTCAAGTTTTGCCGGTTTTGGTGGGTAAAGCCTGTAAAATTATGCCTTAATTGTTAAATACTATCACTACTAAACGACTAATAAATGACTTATGGGCTAAAGCCCTTATCTGGTCAGGTTTCATTAACCCCAGCCTTAAGGCTGGGGTTACAAAACAGAACTACTTGTATTTAGGGACTTTAGTCCCATTAGTCGGTTTGTAGTGAAATACTATACATTTTTTGATGAGATTTTTCCCTTCCGTGGTAACCAAAAGTTCTGTCATTCTGAACGAAGTGAAGAATCTAAAATTTAGTAGTTTACTTTTTTATTTATTGTGAAGGCAAGATACAAAGGTACGGATGAGGGGAAGTTGTCCGCATTGTTCCCGTTCCTCGAAAAAAAAGGACTGCCCTTAAGAAACAGCCTCTTTATTTTTAAAAAATAATTTTTCCAACTGTGCTGTAGTACTTTTCCAGTTAAAATTATTGACCACAAACCTGTACCCGTTCATAGCTATTTGTTTTGCCTTGGCTTCGTTTTGCAATAATTCAATGACGGCACCTGCAAATTGTTCGGGAGTATCAGCCACCATTACCTGGTTATTGTGCTTTGCGCCAATCGCGTTGTTGGCGAGCGAAGAAGTAACGCAAGGCAGTTGCATTGCCATTGCTTCCAGCAATTTATTCTGCAACCCGATGCTGATTTGCATAGGTGCAACCAACACTTTGGAGATGGCAAAATTATACCTGATGTCGTCCACCCAACCACTTACTTCCACCTTTTCTGATTTTAAAGCTAATACCTTTTTACTTGGCGAAGCCCCGGAAATGAGCAACCTGACACCCGGTAATTTACCCCATACCAAGGGCATTATTTTATTAACGAGATATTCAACACTTTCCACATTGGGCGGGTAATTCATATTGCCGTTAAAAAGCAATTCATATTCTTTATCAAACGGAATGGCTTTAAAATAATCAGTATCTACCCCGTTTGGAATAACAACTATTTTATTTTTTTCAGGATGAGGAATTAAGTTTTTGTCCTGTTCAGAAATAATTGTTTTGTTAGTAAAAAAAGCAAATATATCGTGTTCGTATTTTATTAATCTTCTATATTCCATTGCCAAAAAAGGTTTCATGTAAAACGAATCCGTTGTTTTTCTGCGCTCAATTCCTTTAGAAAAAACATCCATATAATCCAGCGTTTTAGGGATGCCGGGATATTTCTTTACATATTCTGCAGTTCGAATCAACTGACAGTAAATGTGGTCAGGTTTGTGTTTTTTGATTAGTTCATCCACTTTCCGTTGTGCTTTACTGAAATAAAAATATCCTACCTGGAGAGGTTTGGTACTAAATAATGCGCGAAGAAGATTGAAGAAAATGGTATATTTAGAAAACGGAACCACGGAAATAGCTACACAATATTTTTTCAATTCATCCATTGCCTGTGCATCTAATTTGGAATCGTTCAGTGCCAGTAAAACAATCTGATGTTTTTTTGAAAGTTCCTTTATTTGATTAAACGCACGGAGTTTATCTCCTTTCTCTAAAGGATAGGGTACGCGGGATAATATGACAAAGATTTTCATTTTGCTTAATTCGCTGTGGTTTTACACCTGTCAGGGTTTGAATATTGACAGGGGTAGTGCTTAAATTAATTGTTCATAAAACCCAGTTAGTTTTTTGCAGATGATTAAATTATCATACTTGGTTTCGGCTAATATTCTGGCGTTATGTGCCACCGCATCCGAATACGATTTGTTACTTAAACATTTTTCCAATGCCTCAACAAATTCAGTAGCAGTATTGGCAATTAATATATCTTTTCCATTTTCATATTCAATACCTTCGGCACCAATGGAAGTAGAAATAATAGTTTTGCCCAATGCCATTCCTTCAATTATTTTTACTCTCATACCGCCTCCCGAAGAAAGGGGAACTATCATTATGGATTTTGAATTAATAAATTGATGCGAATCTTCCACTTCACCCACCACTGAAACATTCTGCATTTTCAATTGGGTTAACCAGTCGGGCATATTTCTGCCGGCAAGGTACAAATTGTCATTAGGATAGTTAGTTTGAATTTGTTTCCACACATTTTCAAGGAACCACTTTATTCCGTCTGCATTGGGCATCCAGTCCATGGCACCAATATGAAACACAGATGAAAATTCCATGTTCGATTTATCTTCATTATATTTGGAAATATCAATTCCGAAAGGGATAGTAATGATGGGCAGTGTGCAGCCGATTTTTTGAAATGCCAAAGCATCAATATCTGTTATGGTGGCAATTCCATCATATTTATTAAGCATCATTAGTTCGTATTTTTTTAACCGCTTTGCCAATAATTTCAAATACCATTTTTTTGCCGGATTACTTGCTGCTTCTGCCAGGCGTTCCCAAATAGCATACTCCACGTTTTGCGAACGCAATACTATTATAGCTTTCGAATGTTTTCTAATGGCATGCACATAAGGTGCCACCCAAAGTGTTTCCAGATGCACAATATCAAATACTTCAGTGTTCATTATTTTAATCAGTTCTTCTTCAAATTCTTTAGAATAAAAACGAATAATATTATACGATTTGTTCGAAAACAGATTTAGCAAAGCATCAACCGGTTTGACAGAAGTATTAATGAACACTGATTTAAAACCTGTTTTTTTTCTGTAATCCCTGTCTATATTTTCTTCTTTTATAAAATGTTTTGGGGTATTAATTGCCAGCACTTTCACTTCATTTCCGCATTTAAGCAAACCATCCGTTAATATATTCATAGCAATGCTGCCACCATCTTTAGGCGGAAAAGGCATTTTACTGCATATTTGCAAAATCTTCATAAACTAAATCATCAAACTAAAAATGCAATGATGGCAAATATAGCAATATTAGCCATGTTGTTTCAAGCTATTTGGTTTTACTTTTTCACTTTCTGTCTCCAACAAATCAAGCTGTTTGTACTATCTGGTTCAACTTTCAAAATATTGTTTACTTTTGCCACCCATTTAATTTAATGAAAAAAGAAAAATTTTTAATTACTGGTTTCTCCGGCTTTGTTAGCAGACATTTTTTAAATTACCTGGAAACAAATGAAATTGTTTCGGAAGTAATAGGCATTGACATTGCCGAAACTGATTTGAATTTAGCTCCTTTTAAATTTATCACCTGTAGTTTTCAAAAAATAAACTTATTAAATAAAGAAGAGGTAGAAAAAGTTATTGCTGAATTTAAACCCGATTATGTATTGCACCTGGCATCGAACAGCAGTGTGGCAATGAGTTGGAAAAAACCGGTGGAAAGTTTTACAAACAACACTAACATTTTTCTGAACTTAATCGAAACCATTCGTTTGCTCAATATTAAATGTCGAATACTTTCTATCGGTTCGTCAGAAGAATATGGAAATGTGAGTTCAAACGATTTACCATTGAAAGAAGAGCACACTTTGCAGCCGGTTAGCCCATACGGAGTGGCGCGCGTATCCCAGGAAATGCTTTCTAAAGTTTATGTGGATAGTTATGGAATGGACATAGTTATGACACGCTCTTTTAATCATATCGGCAGTTACCAAAAAGATATATTTGTTATTCCTTCCTTTGTCAAACAATTGATTGCTTTGAGCAAGAACAATTCTGAAGTAAAAGAATTGACCACCGGAGACACCTCCATTATCCGCGATTTTGTGGATGTGCGCGATGTTGTTCGTGCATATTACCTGCTTTTCAAACAAGGTGTAAAAGGGCACTTATATAATATATGCACCAGCAAAGGAACGTCATTAGACGAAGCGATACAAATTATAGCATCGCAATTAAAAATTAAAGTAACCCACCGAATAGATACCAGTTTGGTTCGCCCAAACGACAATAGAGTTATTATTGGCAGTAACGAAAAAATAAAACAAGACACAAGCTGGGAACCAACTATTTCTTTTGAAGAAAGTTTGAGAGAAGTAGTAGAGTATTATAAAAAAGAACCTGTTGGTTGAATCCTTTTACCAACATCCTGAAAAAACATCTTTACGCTTTATTTATTTTCCGTAACAAATAATTTTGACCTAAAAAAACACCGCAGGTGCGGATGGCGCCCACTGTAACGCCAAGTACTCCGTGCATATTCAAATTTTGTCCGGTAAAAAAGAGATTTGGAATTTTGGTAGTGGGAGAAATAAACGTTTTCAATGGGTCGCGGTAATCTTTAGCAATACCATACACACCTCCGTCTTTTGCCCCAATGTAATCGCGATAAGTAAGTGGAGTGGAAGTGGTATATGATTTTATAAGACTTCGGATAGCAGGAATCTTTTGTTCTACCAAATCGAGGATTTTTTCAGTTTGTTTTTGTTTGAAATCTTCGTATAGTTCTCCCCTGGAATCTTTATGTTTTGGAACGGTAACATAGGTGTTTTCCCATTGTTTAACTTCTTCGAATTTCATATAGGTTAAAATGGTCATGCTGTCAGCATATTCTCCTCCTTTGGTTGATTTAGGAATAAAGGCACAAAACATATCAGGAGATTGTTCACCGGTGTAATTAATGCCTGTCCACACATCATTTCTCCTGTAATGATAATAATTCTGGTTAATATATTTAAAGGAATTTGGCTTTAAAACAATATCAACAATGAATGCAGATGCACAGTTTTCTAAACCCAGTAAACGGTTTCGGTAGGCATTTTTTATGGTTGTTGTTTCCAGCATTTCCATGGTAGTAGCAGGGTGAATATTAGAAATAAAATTCTTCCCTTCAATATGTTCACCATCTTTTAATTCGATGTGGGTAACAACTCCGTTTTTTTCCACAATTTTTGTTACTTCTGCATAGTTACGAATTTCACCTCCGTTTTCTTTTATCTGTTTGGTAAGAAGGCGCTCTATTTGTGCTCCTCCATCCACACATTTATAAGCACTTTCTATGTAGGTATTTACAACCAGGGCATGCACATATAAAGGTGTTTTTATTCCATCACCTGCATAAAGAGGATTAGAACCACCTAATACGCTTTGCAAACGCTTATCCGAAGTAACGGAAGCAATAAAATCTCTGGCGTTTACATCCAGGTATTTTGTTCCGAGAATCGGTGCATCGTCTTCTCTAAGTTGATACAAAGGAAAATAATTACACACTTCCTGTATTAGTTTAGTATAGTTTTTTAATTCTTCGCGCTGGTGAGGAAAGTCCTTTGCTAATTGTTCCACAAAATTATCATACCCTTGCGCGTGGCTGTATTCGTGTTCATCATCGCTAAAGGAAATGATGTCGAATCCGTTCATATCCATTTTGATTAAATGGAGTTTATCCATGATACCAAAATATTTGAAACATTGATTCAGGTTTTGTCCTTCGTCCAAACCACCTATGTAATGAATGCCAGTATCAAATATGGCTTTGTCGCGAACAAAGATTTGCAGACTGCCGCCCAACTGTCGGTTTTTTTCCAGTATCAGTACTTTATAACCTTCTTTACTTAAAATGTATGCACACTCCAACCCTCCAAGTCCGCTACCAATAATTACAATATCGTATTTCGCCATTTTCTTATTTCCTTACAATATAAATAACATTTGAAGTTAATCGTGTATTGTCAATTTTTTGAATGTCCAGGTTATGCTTTTTAACCAGGTCCGTAATAAAACTTGCAGGAACAAATTCCAGTTTGTTTTTTGTTTTATTAAAACCGAAAGTGGTAGAAATAAATTCGGTGTAACGTGTGCCTCTGTGACGTTTTTCTAAACTTTTGTCGGCATCACGTATCAATAACATACCATTTGGATTAAGATGGTTTATGCATTTTACAATTAGTTTTTCCTGTTCGGCAACCGGCAGGTAATGCAATATATCGCTCAAAATAAACGCATCGCTTTTTGGTAATTCACATTCGGTAGCATCGGCTGCAAAAAAAGAAATGTTGCTGGTCTTGGAGAAACAATTAGTTGCTGTGGCAATTTTTTCTTCATCGTAATCCATACCGGTTATAATTCTGTCTTCACTCATGAGGCTTAACATGTAAGGCAGAAAACCATAACCACAACCCACATCTGTAATGGTTCCTTTCTTTGGCAGCAACGATTCAAATAAACGGTATTTATCTTCCATTTTAACTTTTATGCGCATATACCATTCCAGCAATGGTCCTTTATAAATATAATTTTTTGTCAGGCGATTATAAAAGTAATCTACCGTTTCAATTTCCTTCCGCATCTTATTATATTCTTCTTTAAAATACCTGCTTATGCGTTTTGTTCGTTCCGAATAATTTTCACCGTACGATGTATTATCGGGAGTAATTCGTGGAAGATATTGAATGGTTAATTTTCCAGGCTTCAAAATAAAACTGTCGTCTTTTCCTTGTGCAAATGCAGTTCCGTGAACAAGTATGGGAACAATATCTACTTTTAACCGTTCGGCAATAAAAAAAGCTCCTTTGTGAAAACGCCCTAATTTAGCAGTTTCTGAACGTGCTCCTTCAGGAAATAAAACTAAAGAATATCCTTCATCAAACAAATTTTTTATTTTCTCCAGGTTATCTTCATATCCTGCTGCTTTCGGAATAAAACCACCAAGGCGCACTATGGGTCCCATAAAGGGGGAATTCCACACCCAGTCGTTTACCATTAAAATTAATTTCGGATTTAACGATTGCATCAGCAGGGCATCTATTACTGAATGATGATTAGCGATAACGATTGCGGGTTTTTCAAACTTTTCTTTAGAAAGGTTACTAATTTTTTTGGGTACGTGAGGATGCACATGTATCATCGAATAAGCAAAATAATGTCTTAGCAGGTGAAATAGTTTTAACCTTGTTTTCTTCGGCAATGGTAATAATTTAACTACTATAAAGCCCAGGATAATTAACAAAAAGCAACCAACCGTAAACCATGTAAAAGCAAAAACAGATTGTGCTAAACTTAGAAAAGTATAAGGAACCCTTTTCTTGTTCGTTCTGTTGGTAATAAAGAATTTGAAAAGTGCGGGCTGTATGGTATTTGAAATTATTAATACCGAAAACATACCGATTATGGTTATTAATCCTATAGATTTTAAAGCAGGGTGAGAAGCAAAAACCAACACTCCTATTCCAATCATGGTAGTAGTGGCAGATATAAATATCCCTGTTTTATACGATACCAGGTTTTTTTGCCCTGTTTTATATTCATTCATCAGGGCATCGGTAATAAAGATGCTATAATCGTCTCCCAAACCAAAAATGAAAGTAGAAACGATAATATTAATGATGTTAAATTTTATTCCGAAAGCTCCCATTACTCCCAGTATGCAAAGCCAGCTCAATAGCATGGGTATATAGGTTATAATAGCAAGTTCGAACCTGCCGTAAGAAATAATGAGCATTATTAACACCAGCATGGAGGATATGCCAAGAATTAAATTAAAGTTAGATTTAATAATAGCAATAAACCGGTTGGTCAGAAATTTTTTATCAAACACTACCAGGTCTTTGTTTTCAATAAAGGCATTATATACCTTGTCTTCGTTTTCCGCAGTGGCTTTTATAATAGTTACTACAGTGGTTTCATTTTTGTTTTCGCTGATGTAATTATCAAGCATCGTTGATTTTAGTCCGCTAAAAGCTGATGCTGCTATGGGAGTAAACGGTTTGTTCAGCAACTCATAAAACCCTGCAAATGCACTTTCCTTAAACTTGTACTTTGCCGATTTTTCTATTAACTCTTTTTTTAGTTTCTCTTTCTTCTTCACTGTCCAGAAGGCATTCCAGCGGGCTATTCGTTTTTCCTGTTCTGATTTAGACAGCAGGATTGTAGAAATAGACGAATACTTTTTCAGCACCTTCTCTTTCTCCAGTTTTTCCAATGCAGGCAAACTCTTTTCGCTGTTGGCAAGTGCTTCGTCCAGGGTTTTTCCGCTTGCCACCAGGTAAATGCTTTTTAACGACACATTGCTGATGGCATTCAGGTTTTGTTCGGCTTTCGCCAAATGGGAGTTCACATAATTCATCTTCATCATATCGGTTTCAAAACCCACGTTTTGAGAAGTAAAAACAGAAATGGTACAACAAATTAATATAAACCCAATAAGGTACTTGTTTTTTTCAAACTGGTAAGCAGCTATTTTTTCGACCAGGTTCAGCTTATGTTCTTTGTGTTCGGTATGCTCTATGGTTTTTCTTTTCCGCATAAAATGTGGAAAAATGATAAGTGTAAACAGTGCCGCTCCCAGCAAACTGAACGCAGCAAACATTCCAAAATCCTGCAATGCTTCCGATTTAATAAATGTTAAACCCAAAAATGCTCCTATAGTAGTTGTGCTTCCCAATGTTAATGGAAATGCTAAATCCTTTACCGTTTCCTCTCCCGAATTTACATGTTTAAAATGGGTATAAAAATGAATGGTGTAATCCATCGCTATTCCCAATACCATGGAGCCTGCTCCAATGGCTATTCCCGAAATAGTTCCTTTGTACAAATACAACAGCGCCAGCGAAAATGCCCCGCCAAACAAAACAGGAATAAAGATGAGAAAAAATACTTCTATTCGTTTAAAGAAAAAACTGATAAATAAAAACAAGCCAATTAAAGTGATGCTTACCGTAAGGGTTACATCTTTTTTTATCTGCACAGCATTGCCTACCGCCACAGCCGCTGTGCCAAAATACTCGGCAGCTATTTTGTTTTTCGAAAAACTACTGTTTTTATTAATCGCGTCATCCAGCAAACCAAGCAGTTCTTTGTTCTTTGCCGTTTCCGATGGTTTTACTTTTGGAGTAATAAAAAACAGCAAATGCTTTTTGTCTTTTGTAAATATATAACCGTTTTCCAACTCAAAATTATCATCAAACTGCAAACTCTGCATCCGCTTTAGTGCATAAGGAGTAATACCAATGGGGTCGCGGAGAATGTTTTTTTTCAATACTAAACTTGCAGGAGAAAGCAACGTTTTATATTCCTTTTCAAGCGTGGTATCCAGTCGTTCGGGAGTAATTAATCGGGCAAGAGTGGCATAATCTTTTTCCTCCAAAAACACTGGCAGGTTATCCACAAAGGTGGTATATACGTCATATATCACATTGTCGTTTACCTTATACGTTATGTCTTTTACCAGCGAAGTATCAAATTTCTGAACCGAGGAAACAAGGCTATCGGTAAAAGTCATTAATGCTTCCGGCTGGGCTTTGGCTGTAGAATCGGTAAGCGAAACGGTTACCACCAGTTTGTCCAGGAACTTCGAGTTTTTAAAAATAGTATTCAGCCTTTCCACCTTTGCATCCGAAGGCATCATTTTGGTAATATCCTCTTCCAGTTTTATTTTGGAAGCAAAAACACCTGCAAACACCACCGCACCCAAAAACAAAAGAAAGAATACCACCCTTCTCTTTTTCAGAAACCTGTAAATAAATGTAAATAATATACTCATCCTTTTACCTCATCATCTTTTTAACAACCTGCGTTCGGCAATTTTAAAAAACACATAAGCCGCTGCACCCAGCACCACAGCCATAATAACCGCAAACACCACACTGCCCACCAGGTATTCCACCAGGTGCTGTTTCAACACTTCAAAAGTTAAACTGCTGTTAAAAATACTACCATGTACATCTTTGCCCAACACCAGTTGCCCGGTTTTTAAACTTCCGTAAAGCAAAAAAGGAATCATGGGCGGAACACTAATATTAGCCGCCAAGCCCACTATTGCCTTATTCATTTTCATAAAATGAGCCAGCACCAGTGCCGCCACAAACTGGTAGCCCCAAATAGGAATAATACCCATAAAAACTCCAAAACCTACCGCCACCGCTTTCTTTACCACCGGTTCCTTTGTATCCAAAAAATGGCGGTGCATAAACCGCTTTGCATTTTGCCTGGTTAAACTTTTAAAAAACCGAACCGGCTTATACCACAGCAAAGCCGGAAAAAATAATACGGTATTTAAAACCGTTATCCTTGCAAAATCTGCAAAGGGCCTGAAATGCGACACCCTTTTTCCTTCTTCAGCATAAAAAACCTTTACCGCCACCGCCTCCACAGGTATTCCCCGCCAGGCAGCCCTCACCATTACCTCCAGTTCCCACTCATACCCGCTCGTAAACCATCGCATTCCCTTTAGCTGGTTCAGCGGATATAACCTATAGCCACTCTGCGTATCGGGCAAGTTGATGCCTGTTTGAAATTTAAACCAGAAATTAGAAATCCGGTTGCCCATCGTATTTTTCTTCGGCATATTTTCCTGCAGCAGGTTTCGCGCCCCTATAAGCAGGGTATCCGGAACCAATTCTATCCGCTTAACAAACTCCCCAATATCGGCAGCAAAATGCTGCCCGTCACTATCCATCGTTATGGCATACCTAAACCCCCTTTTCATTGCCCTTTTCAAACCCAATCTTAGTGCCCAGCCCTTTCCCCTGTTTTTGCCATATTCCACCACCTCTATACCCTTCACCCCGGCAAGCAATGAAGCGGTTTCGTCCGTGCTGCCGTCATTCACCACTATCACATCTGCACACAAGTTCCTAACCTGGTTTACCACCGCCAACAACGTTCCCCCATTATTATAAGTAGGAATAACCACGCAGCAGCCCAGGTTAGCCATTTTAACACGATAAAATTCTACATCTCTAACCACCTTATATTTTAATAACAACTAATTAACCCCTCAATTACCCCCCGTACCCTTTTAAAAAAGGCTGCAAAAATAGTATTTTTATTCGTTCACCGCCCCCAAACCTTTACTTTAACTTAACGCCTTCGCTTGTCCCATCGCATCTCTCACAAAACCTATATATCAAATAACGTTTCCCATTCCAAAACCAACTTCCCCTGCAAATTCATTTCCCGATTTTAAAAATTAAACCTACATTTGCAACATGAAAAAAGCACTCTTCAAAATTCTTGCAAAGTTCAACAAATCCGTATTGCCCAAATACCATTACCGCGACCTCACAAAACTCAAAAAATGGGAAAAAGCAATGGTCGCTTATAAATATTGGGTCACCACCAATTCTTTAGATGATTAAACACTTCTCCCTTGGAGAGGGAAGTAACCCATAATTCAACTTAAAATTACCACGCATCCTATTATTTTTTCTATCTCGATAATTATAAGGTATTTAGTACCCTCAATTAATTAAGCAATAAAACAATTTATCAATTATAAAAAACAATCCATCAATTATAAAATATGAAATCAAAACTACTCATCACCCTATCCCTCATCGCAACCATTTCTTTTGCCCAAAAAGCAAAAGACAAAAGCAACCAAAAAGAAAAAGACAAAAAATGGGACGTTGCCAATCCCAAAGGAACCTCCAAAGAAGTAGATTTTACCACCTCCGAAGGCACCTGGATGAACCTCGATGTGAGTCCCGATGAACAAACCATCGTCTTCGATATGTTGGGAGACATCTATTCCATGCCCGTTTCCGGTGGCGTAGCCAAAGTATTGCGCAGCGGTTTCCCCTTCGAAGTGCAACCCCGCTTTTCCCCTGACGGCAAAAAGATTTCTTTTACTTCTGATGCAGGGGGCGGAAACAACATCTGGACAATGAACCCGGACGGAACAGATGCCAAACAAATAACCAAAGAAAGTTTCCGCTTACTCAACAATGCAGTCTGGACACCCGATGGGCAATACCTCATTGCCCGAAAACATTTTACCTCCACCCGTTCCTTAGGCGCTGGCGAAATGTGGATATATCACATCAGCGGTGGCGAAGGCTTGCAGTTAACCGTAAAAAAGAATGCACAGCAGGATGCAGGCGAACCTTGTGTTTCCCCTGATGGGCGATATGTGTATTACAGCGAAGACATGTATCCTGGCGGAATGTTTTTGTATAACAAAGACCCCAACAAACAAATATATGTCATCAAAAGATACGACCGCCAAACAGGCGAAACCGATGACATTACCGGTGGTCCGGGCGGTGCCTTCCGACCACAAATTTCTAAAGACGGCAAAACACTTGCCTTTGTAAAACGCGTGCACGAAGCGTCTGTTCTGTATTTACGAAACATGGAAACTGGTGAAGAATATCCCATCTATGATAAATTGAGCAAAGACCAGCAGGAAGCCTGGGCGATATTCGGAGTATATACCAATTTTGCCTGGCTAAACGACAAGCACATTATCATCTGGGCAAACGGTAAAATAATGAACGTGGACATTGATAAATCTTCCGCCAGCGAAATTCCTTTCACCGTCAATGCAAAACACAAAGTAATAGATGCCCTTCATTTCCGCCAGGAAGTAGCTCCCGATAAATTTACAGTCAAAGTAATTCGCAACCTCACCGTTAGTGCCAACGAAAAAACAGTTGTTTTTAATTCCGTTGGTTATTTATGGAAAAAAGACTTGCCCGATGGAACTCCAACCCGGTTAACCTCTTCCAAAGATTTTGAATTCGAACCTTCCTTTTCTTCAACTGAAGACGAAATAATATACACCACCTGGAACGATGAAAACATGGGCTCCATAATGAAAATGAGTTTAACCGACAAAACCCCCATGAAAATGACACAGGAAAAAGGGATATATCGTTCTCCACATATCTCTCCTGACGGAACAAAAGTAGTATATGTAAAAGAAGACGGAAACGACCACATGGGCTATACCTTTTCTGTCCATCCGGGCATTTATGTAATGGATAACATACCCAATAGGGCTCCCAAATTACTAAGCAAAGAGGGCAATAATCCGCAGTTTCTGGGCAATGACAAAGTAATGTTTCAAACCGAAGATGGCGACAATAAAGTATTTAAAACCATCGACCTGACCACCAACGAAACCAAAACCTGTTTCACTTCCAAATACGCCACCTCGGTCGTTCCAAGTCCCGATGGAAACTGGGTTGCTTTCATCGAATTGTTTAAAGCATACATTGCCGCATTTCCCCAGACAGGCAAACCCATTGATTTATCAGCCAATATGGGAGCAATGCCCGTGGCACAAATTGCAAAAGACGCAGGGCTCAATTTAGTGTGGAGCAAAGACAGCAAACGCATTCACTGGACCTACAGCGATGAATATTACACCAACAACCTCAAAGAACGATTTGCTTTCCTGCAAGGCGCACCCGACAAACTCCCACCCATGGACAGCATTGGTGTAAAAATAGGATTAACCCTCCCAACAGATAAACCAAAAGGATACATTGCCTTAAAAGGAGCAAGAATTATTTCCATGAAAGGAGACGAAGTAATAGAAAACGGAACCATTATTATCAACGAAAATAAAATAGAAGCCATCGGCAAAGCAGACGAAATAAAAATACCCACCGATGCCAAAGTAATAGACTGCACAGGTAAAACCATTATGCCCGGCATGGTGGATGTCCACTCCCATTTAAGCACCTGGCGATTAGGTCCCAGTCCTCAAAAACAATGGAGCTATTATGCCAACCTTGCTTTTGGCGTAACCACCACCCACGACCCTTCTTCCAATTCCGAAATGGTTTTTTCTCAATCCGAAATGGTCAAAGCCGGCTATATGGTGGGTCCCCGCATCTATTCCACCGGAACCATACTTTACGGTGCCGAAGGCGATTTCAAAGCAGTAATCAATAACTATAACGATGCCCGCTCCGCCATAGCCCGCACCAAAGCCTTTGGCGCATTTTCCGTAAAAAGCTATAACCAGCCCCGCAGAGAGCAACGCCAGCAGGTCATTGCTGCCGCCCGCGAATTGCAAATAAACGTGGTGCCCGAAGGCGGCTCCACCTATTTTGACAACATGAGCGAAATACTGGACGGGCACACAGGCATAGAACATAACATTCCCATTGCCGATTTGAGCAACGATGTTATAAAACTCTGGAGCGCCAGCAAAACCGGCTACACCCCCACACTCATTGTAGCTTACGGAGCCATAAACGGAGAAGTATATTGGTACCAGAAAACAAACGTATGGGAAAACAAACGACTCCTTAATTTCATCCCAAGAAACATCATCGATGCTAAATCCCGCGAACGAACCATCATTCCGGACGAAGAATACCAATGGGGATGGATGCAGGTTTCCCGCTCGTGCAAAAAACTAACCGATGCCGGGGTGAAAGTAAACATGGGTTCTCACGGACAAATACAAGGCATTGGAGCACACTGGGAACTCTGGATGTTGCAGATGGGCGGACTTACCGCGTTACAGGCAATTCGCTGTGCCACCCAAAACGGGGCAGATTACATTGGCATGGGCGACCAGCTCGGCTCCCTCGAAAAAGGAAAACTCGCTGATTTAATAGTCATGGACAAAAACCCCCTCGAAAACATCCGCAACACCGAAAGCATTAAATTCGTTATGGTAAACGGCCGCCTCTACGATGCCGAAACCATGAACCAAATAGGAAATTACGACATCAAACGAAGCAAATTCTATTGGGAAACCTCAAAAGGAAGCGGCAATTTCGGCTGGCACGAACAAACGGAAGATTAGTTAAAATTAATTGAAGAGCGGGAAAGCTGGTTTTTAAATTTCTCACCTACCTCCCCCTCTCCTTTGGGGAGGGGATAAAGGGGAGGGGTGGTTATTTTTTGGGCGTGCCCCCCGATGAAGAATCGGGGGTCGGGCTTTTCGCTTCAATCTTTTTTGTCCCCCGCCTCTTGCAACGCAACAAAAAAGGATTTCCGCTACAATCCCTCACGCTACGCCTCCTGAAGTTAGCTCCCAATGTCATTAAGTTAAGGATTAGAAAAATTGGTCAAAGTCGCATCTAATAAAGGGCTTGATTTGGTTTTGATACTAAGTTAAAAGCACCCCTATCACTTCATTGCCGTCCCATTTATGGGACGGTAATAAATGGAAAAATA
>JANYDQ010000209.1 GCA_025363555.1 Bacteroidota bacterium
CGTTAGTGCAAATATTGGAGGTCCCGGGTACCAGGAGGATAATTGGGTAACCAATATGGATCCCAATATTCCCGGAACTAATGATGTGGCTTACGGCATTCATTTGGAAGGAGCAACTGGCTGCAGTGCTGCTGTATTTAATAATAAGTTCTATCGCCAGAGCAGCGGTATAAGCGCATGGGGACAATGCACGGGCAGCCAGTTTAGTTGCAATTTAATGGATGGATGTAAGGACGGGGTTATGTTCTGGGGTGCTATGGTACCTACTACTATTTCTAACCAAATGTTTAATGGGCAGGAAACCGGGAATACCTGGACAGGTTGTACTTTAGACATGGACGGTGATGTTGCTCCTGCCACATGGAATGATCCTCCAGGCTTAAATATTGCTTCAACTGTAACAGATCCACTATGTCCTTCTGGCTCTGGACATTTATGTTATATTACAACAAGTACATTAGGTAACCCATGCAGTAATATTGTTCCGCTTAATATGTTTATTGAAAAACGTGAAAATACACTTGGAAAAATAGTGAGAGGAGAAAATGTATATGATACCCTGCAGGCAGAATATTTATTACACGATTCTATATTTGCATACCGTACATTAAATGAGGACACTACCTGGCTTAACCTGGGCGCTGCAGATGATACAACGTATCAGCGGTTTTATTACTTTTGTATGAATTCGCATATTGCTGATTATGTCAATCTTGAAGATGCCATAACCAATTCGGACAGCACCAATATTAATTTGGATTCGCTTTACTGGCGAAACGAAAGCCTTACACCGGCTTCGGCAACCGAAGCGAATAAAAAGGATGTGAACAGGGCTTATATCAATAAGCTGATGTATGAAAAAGATACGTTGAATGGGATAGGGGCACGATATATATATGATAGCACCCAGCTTAGCCAGCTCACTGCTATTGCTTACCAGAATCCTGTAGTTGGGGGTGATGCAGTTTACCGGGCAAGAACATTACTTTGGATAGATGTGAATGATAATGCAACTTTAAACGAGAAAAGATTCCGCCAGTCGAAACCGAAACAAAAGCAAAGGGATTATAAAATAATACCTAACCCTAACAATGGAGTAATGCAATTGAATTATTCCTTAGCTGACAATGAAACTGGAATACTGAAGATATTTGACATGATGGGTAAGGAAATAAGTAGCTATAAATTAGTGCAAGGTTCGACCATATTTGACATTAATGAAGAAGCCTTAAATAATGGTGTTTATGTGTATAAGGTAATTATAAATGACAAGTTGGTTAAATCTGGTAAATTAGTAATAGTGAAGTAGTGAAAAAGATATCAGTTTATTTATTATGTGCCGTGCAATTGATTTCAATGAAAGCAGTTGCGCAATGTAATCTTGTGCCTAATTCGGGATTTGAAAATGTAACTAATTGTACAACAGGATGGGGTGGGGTTTATTTAGGTTATGCTATGCCTTGGGACAGCCCAACGAATGGAACTCCTGACTATTTCAATACTTGTATTTCAAGTTCTAATGGCTCAAGTTTGCCATATAATCTGTTTGGTTTTCAAAATGCTCATTCAGGAAATGGATATGCTAATATCGTTTCATTTGCACCATCCGTTAATAATATTAGAGAATATCTTCAAGTGGAATTAGATAGCAATTTAGTATCACAAGCTACATATTGTGTTAGTTTTTATGTTAGTAATGCTGATTCATCTGGGATTGGGACTAACAATATAGGACTATATTTTTCTGATAGTAATCTGAATGTTAGCACCAGTTATACTCTTAATTTTATTCCACAAATTAATCATGTAGGTATACTTGGTGATACACTAAATTGGACTGAAATATCAGGGACGTATCTCGCCCAGGGAGGCGAACGTTATATCATTATTGGCAATTTTTACGCGGATAGTTTAACGGATACCGTTGCAATCCAGACGCCACGCCCTTGGAATACTCATTCCGGGTATTATTATGTAGATGATGTTGATGTCCATCTTTGCACTTGTAATGTGGGGGTAGATGAAGAAAGTGAAAGTAATAAGGTAGCAATTTATCCTAATCCAAGTGAAGGAGTTTTTGAGATAAAAAGCAATAACTATAAAATAAAAAATGTGGAAGTATTTGATGTGTTGGGAGAAAAGATAAAAAAACAATGGACAATAGACAATGGGCAATGGACTACGGACTTGAAAGATGCTGCGAAGGGGATTTACTTTATACAGGTGGAAACAGAGAAAGGTTTTTTTAGAAAGAAGATAGTGGTACAATAGGTTAATAATTATATAAAATAAAATGAAAAAAATCATCACAACACTATTGCTTATCTTTATTAGCATAAGCATTACAAATGCACAAAATAACGGTGGAGATAGTATAAAAACAAAAGGACTTTATTTTGGTATAGATGGCGGCTATGGGTTTTCGGCTGCTAAAAGCACATACCAAAGCTCAACATTTACATACTCTTCAAATGTTTACACATATAGTACTACTGTAAAAACGTATTCATTAGGTAAAGGAATAAATTCAGGGCTTTATATTGGTTATATGTTTACTAAACAATTTGGTTGCGAAATTGGTGCGTCTTATTTTATTGGACAAAAGTTTAATAGGAGAGGAGAAAATTCTGACAGTTATCAGGAGTCTTCATCACAAGGAAGTATGATGCGAATAATACCTGCTTTAAAATATGTTTTAGGAGAAAAAAAATTTCGTACCTATATGAAAGTTGGCTTAATAGTGGGCTTAGGAACTAAAGTTATTCAAAATGACAGTTATACCACTCCAATGGGTTCTTTTGTTTACGATGATACCTGGGAATATAAAGGAGGAATAAGTTTTGGTTTTCACGGTGCATTAGGGGTAAATTATATGATTACAAATACAATAGGGGTGTTTGCCGAACTTGCAGGTAATTATCAAAACTGGGCTCCTAAAAAATCGGAACTAACTAAGTTTAATTCAAATGGTGTAGATATGCTTTCTACCCTTACTACCATTTCTAAAGAACAAGAATACGTAAGTAGTTATTCTTATTCTTCCAATAATATTCCTGATCCTTCGCAACCGCAAAAATCAGCAAAGTTTTATATGCCTTTTAGTTCTGTTGGTTTTAATATTGGCTTGCATATAATATTGGATAAGAAAAAAAAGTAGCGTGCAGTTAGCTTTTTTTTTTTAAAAAAAAATATAAAAGAAGTCTATTAAGAGATTTTAAAAAATTTACTTCAAAAGAAATAATAAGGTTAATAGAAGAAGAACCCGAAAGCAGGAGAGAAGATTTGCAAAAAGAAATTGAACTACTTAAAAAATAGAAATGAAAAAGTATTTATTAATTATTTTATTGTCTTTATATTTTATTAATGCAAAAGCCCAGGCGTGGATATACCATCCAATGCCTGATACGAATGCTGTGTGGAGAGTGGATTGGCATACTAGTTCAATATGCCCTCCGATGTCCCTTTTTGCTACTTATCAATATACTATTGGAGGAGATACTATAATTGGTATTCATTCTTATAAAAAAATTTATTCATCTGGGATAAGTGGAATTTGTAATCTTGGACCTTCTTATTTCTATGGATATGCTGGTGCAATGAGACAGGATATTCCTAATAAAAAGGTATATTTTATATGTCCAGGTGGTAATGATTCTATATTATATAATTTTAATTTGAATATTGGAGATACTGTTAAACAAACAGTACTATGCATTCCTGAAAGTGGGGGAGTATCAACTGTTATTGCTTCAATTGATTCTGTAATGGTGGGCTCAAGCTATCATAAAAAATTTAATTGCACTGACGGGACACAGATTATTGAAGGAGTGGGGTCGACAGGAGGATTAATAGAAGAACATTTTACTTTTGAAAGTGTCTTCGATTTAATTTGCTTTTCTCATGATACCGACAATTATCCTTTCACATCTACAAGTTGTCCTTTGGTAGATAATTCCATTGGTGTTTTCGAAATTAATCCTTTAATTGATGAACTAAAGATTGTTCCCAATCCAATCAATACAGAAGGTGTAATAGAATTAACCAAGGGAAATGATATTATAAAAGACATTTGTATTTATAATTCATTAGGAATAATGGTTGGTTGTAATAAAAATATCTTCAAAAAAGAATACCTGTATTACGCTGATGAATTAAAATCAGGCATATATATTTTGAAAGTTATGACGCAGAAAAATAATTTGTTTATTTCAAAATTAATTGTCAATTAAACAACATTACGATGAAAAAAAATTTCTTGTTTCTTTTCTTTGTGGTTATAGGAGTCAAACTCTTTTCACAAAACACTTCGGTTCCTAATTATTTTACTATAAAGGCATATGAAGAAAACTTATTGGATAGCTTGCATAATTATACCCCGCCCCCCCGCTGGACGAGATTTGCAATCT
>JANYDQ010000219.1 GCA_025363555.1 Bacteroidota bacterium
GGCGTAGGGACAGGTCGCGACCTGTCCCTACCGGTAAAAATAAAATCATTATCCGAATTGATGGGGGCATACAAAACCACATCATCAAAACAAATTCATTTATTGGGATATGATGGATTTGCGTGGCAACGGTCATTTCACGACCATATTATCCGTGATGAAAAATCATTTGAAACCATTTCTGAATACATTCAAAACAACCCTTCGTCCTGGATGAAGGATAAATTTTATAATCAATAAAAATTAAATTATGTCAAGCGCAATCGTTCAAAAAGTATGGAATTTCTGCAACACCCTTCGTGATGATGGAGTAGGTTACGGAGATTATTTGGAGCAGCTAACTTATTTGCTGTTTCTTAAAATGGCTGATGAATACAGCAAGCCACCACACAACCGAAAACTTCCTCTTCCAAAAGAATTTGCTTGGGAAACTTTAACTGCTATGAAAGGTGCAGAGTTGGAAGTGCATTACATCAACTTGCTTCGTGAGTTGGGAAAGGAGAAAGGAATCCTTGGACAAATTTTTACCAAGAGCCAAAATAAAATTCAAGACCCTGCAAAACTTTCAAAACTGATTGACCTCATTGATAAAGAAAATTGGGTGATGATGGGAGTGAAAGACAAAGGAGATATTTATGAAGGGCTGTTGGAGAAAAATGCAGAGGACACTAAAAGCGGTGCAGGGCAATACTTCACACCACGGGCTTTAATCAAAGCAATGGTAGAATGTGTGCAACCCGAAGCAAAGAAAACCATTGCCGACCCTGCATGTGGCACAGGCGGTTTCTTTTTAGCAGCGTATGATTATTTAGTTGAGCAACACGATTTAGATAAATCGCAAAAGCAGTTTTTGAAATACAATACTTTTTTCGGAAACGAAATTGTTGCAGGCACAAGACGGTTGGCATTGATGAATTTGTTTCTGCACAACATCGGTGATATTGACAGCGACAATTTTATTTCATCTGCTGATGCTTTGATTTCTGCTTCACCAACTACCTACGATTATGTGTTGGCAAATCCGCCATTCGGTAAAAAAAGTTCACAAACATTTACCAACGAAGAAGGCGAACAAGAGAAAGAAGATTTGACTTACAACCGTCAGGACTTTTGGGCAACCACCAGCAACAAGCAATTAAATTTTGTGCAGCACATCAGAACAATGCTAAAGACCACAGGCATTGCAGCCGTTGTAGTTCCCGACAATGTTTTGTTTGAAGGCGGTGCAGGTGAAACAGTTCGTAAAAAATTATTGGAGGTAACGGACCTTCACACAATACTTCGTTTGCCCACAGGAATTTTTTATGCAAACGGTGTAAAAGCAAATGTGATTTTCTTTGACAACAAACCGGCAGGAAAAGAAATCTGGACAAAGGAAGTTTGGGTGTATGACTACCGGACAAACATTCATCACACGCTCAAAAGAAATCAGTTGGCATTAGACGACTTAAAAGATTTTATTGCTTGCTACAATCCAAAGAACCGACACAAGCGAAAAGAAACTTGGAGTGAAGCAAACCCTGATGGTCGTTGGCGTAAATATTCTATTAACGAAATTACAAGCCGTGATAAAACTTCGCTGGACATTACTTGGCTAAAAGATAAATCGCTTGCAGACCTTGACAATCTTCCTGACCCTGATGTTTTAGCAGGTGAAATAATTGAGAACTTAGAAGCAGGTTTAGAAAGTTTCAGAGAAATAATGTTGACGATAAATGGAAAGTAAAATGCCAACGCTGCAAAAAAATACACTCTTAAAAAACGATGAAAGCAACGCTAAAAGCGGAATTTATTTTATAGAAGCAAAGACAAAGAATGGAATTGCGAGGAAGAAGTTTGTAAAAGATGGCAAATAGCACTTAAAAATACCTCGCTCAAATGTACACAGTACATTTGCCGCTATCAAGGAAAGTGGGATAAATAGGGAGAACAGTATCCTACCTTACAAAGGCTGTGAGCTTTTGTAAGGTAGCGGAATAATTGCGGTTTGCCATTTTTAAACTACTAATTCATTGAATAAATTGAATTCATGCTTTATATATGTTGAGTTCCGGATTTTTTGTTTTTACGAAAAACCATAAAGAGTGAACCGCCAATGAAACCAAACAAGAGGAGGCACGAAGCAAGGGAAATTTTTTCGGCAGTGAAATAACGTGTAGGCTCAAATTTAAACTCAATAGTGTGGTTTCCGGCAGGAATGCGCATAGCACGAAGTACCCAGTCGGCACTGAAGTGGGGAGCTGATTTACCGTCAATATAGGCATTCCATCCGTCTTTATAATATATTTCGGAGAATACTGCGAGTTGCTCCGAAGCGCTGTTTGATTGATAAGTAAGGTCGTTTGCTTTATAATCAGTAAGTTTAATGGAGGCTGTGGCATCTGGTTTTGGATTAAATCCATCTGTTTCCGATTTATACCGCTCGTCAATAACAATAGTTGTAGCGGGATTGATTTTCCCCACAGCACTTAATTCCTCATCGGCATTTTTTACCATTTTTATTTCATTCACAAACCATGCATTCCCCAATGCGTAACGGTTTTGAATTGGGGCAGCTTCGGTGTTATAAATAAGATAACGCATATTTAGCATGTTTAACACACCCTGTCTTGCAAACGTAGTTCTGATTGCAGAATCGGTAGGGGTTGATTTTAATGTGGAAATAATATCCTGGATGCTGCTTTGTATATGAGCATCTATCAGTTCCTGGTATCTTCTTAGCTTAGCTGCATGGTAGCCTCCAATGGATTTATGATAATAAGAAGTGCTGGCTTCGTTAAATGTATTTACGCCAATATTGAGCACGCGGTAATCAGGGTCTTTGTCCTGGAGTATTGCCAAATCAGCGGTAGTAGGAGGGTAGGGGTTAAGCGCTTCTTTTTTGTTGGAAAAGTTTTTATCGTTGAGATACGTTTTATCAACCATAGCAAGGTCGAAAAGAATGAGCAATCCTAAAGCAGGAATTAAAATGTTTTTATTGATAATGGCTTTAGCATACAACCATACCGCAACGGCTGCAATGGTTATGAAAAAGAAACTACGAAGCGCTTCTGACTTAAAAAGTATTTCACGCACTTTTTGAAGGGCATCGGTGGCTTCGTTAAATTGTGTGATTTGCTGATTTTCTGCAGAAGTAAAAAAATCGGTGAGCGCAGAAGGCATAAGAAAATAAAGTAATGACAAACCACCTGTAAGGGCAAAAGAAATAAATAAAGCATTTTGAAAGGTTATTTCTTTGGTGGTAAATGCAAGTTTTATTTTGTTTTTAAATATTTCTTTTGTTTTAATAATTTTATCGAGGGCAAGTATCGCAAGTATTGGAATGGCTATTTCTGCAAGTACCAGTATCATGGAGACTGCACGGAATTTATTGTATCCCGGAAAATGATTAAAGAAAAATTCGGTTAATCCCATAAAGTTTTTTCCCCATGATAAGGTAATGGAAAGCAATGTGGTTACCAGGAGCGCCCATTTCATGCGCCCGGGAACGATAAATAAACCCAGGACAAAAAAGAAAACAATTATGGCACCTGAATATGGAGAAGTAGTAAAAGGCTGGTCGCCCCAGTATTGCCCTTGTTTGGCAATGTTTTTGGCAATATCCGGATTCATTGCCTGTAGTTCTTTCATTACTTCTTTATTTTCTGTAAGCCCTATGCTTGAAGACCTCCCTTTAAAACCGGGTATCATAAGGGTCATTGTTTCCGATTTACCCATGCTCCATTGTGTTGCATAATCAATATCCAGCCCCGAAGTTTGATTCGATTTTTCTTTGCCGGATGCTTCTGTTAATTCAGAAGGACCGCGTATGGTGGTTTTCGCGTATTCATAAGTGTTCCATAAGTTAGTAATATTACAACCTACTGCTAATACTCCGACAATAATAAAGATGGCAAGGCTTTTTGCAATATCCATGTATTGCTTTTGTTTAATACGTTCCACCCATTCAAAAATAACATAAATCATTAAGAATAAAATAAGGTAATAAGCAATCTGCGGGTGATTGCAAAGTAGTTCAAGCGACATGAATAAGCCGGTAATGGCTGCTCCCAGTAAGTATTTGCCCCTGCAAATTAATATAACTCCTGCAAATACCGGAGCCATATAACCTATTGCTAATGCCTGTGTATTGTGGCCTGCGTCTATTACAATAAAGAAGAAAGCCGAAAAGCCAAAGCCTATGGCACCAATAATACTCAACCATTTATCCACTTTGAGTACCAGGAGTAAAATAAAGAACCCAAGCAGGTAAGAAAAAACCATGTTGGCTGGAGTGGGGAACCAGAGCATAAAAACATTTCGAAGCGGAGTGATAAGATTGGAAGGATAACGAATTGCTATTTGATAAGCAGGCATGCCGCCAAACATAGAGTTAGTCCATAAAGGCTCGGAATGATACTTTTCACGGAAGTCGTTTATTTCTTTTGCCATACCTTTGTTCTGTACCATATCGCTTTGTACAATTACTTTTCCCTTGGTTAAAGGAGTGAAGTAAGCGAAGGTTAGCGCAATAAAAATCAGGATTCCTGCTAAGATGGGCAGTGCGTTTTTAAAATTAAAGTCTTTCATGTTCATAGATTTATTTGGTTGCAAATATAATGTAATAAGTAAAATGTATCTTTATAAAGTTTTTGAGTTATTAAAAGGCAGTTAAAAATAAATTTTAACATAAAGCGTATCTTTTTTAAATTTTCGGGTTATGATACTAAAAGCAGTAATTAATTAATGGCGGAAAACAAAAAATATCATCTTACTGAAACTGGTATTGCCTATGAGCAGGCTAGGGTAGAGGCTGCTAAAAAGAACCCGGCATTGTTTTCTGAACTATATGATAAATATTTTGAACCCATATTTAGGTTTATATTTCAACGATTGGATGATAAAGAACAGGCATTTGACAGTACACAACAGGTTTTTTTAATTGCATTAAATAACCTTTCTAAATATGAAAACAGGGGATTACCTTTTTCTGCATGGCTTTTCCGGATTGCCAAAAATGAGTTAAATGAATTATTTAAAAAAGAAAAGGCAAATAGAACTGTAAATATTGATACCGTAAAAATTCATGATATGATGGAAGAAGTGCAGGAAACAAAGATTGATGCCTACCATGATAAAATAGTAAAGATAATGGCGGAAGAACTGGAAGAAGATGATTTGCAATTAATAGAAATGCGATTCTTTGAAAACCGCTCGTTCAGGGAAATTGGCGAAATACTCGATATTACAGAGAACAACGCGAAAGTAAAAACTTACAGGGTATTAGATAAATTAAGAAAAGTGATTTGAAATTAATTAAACTGTAGGATATTATTTTTAAATAAAATAAATAAAATGAAACGAAAAATTACTATTAACCGTCCCGGAATAAGTTCGGAAGAGATTGCAAAGCGTAAAAATTTTGACTCGGTTTTAAAACATCATTCGGGTGCAGGCAAACCGCTTTTTAAAAAGCCATTGTTTTTATCCTCTGTTTTAGTTGCTGTGTTAGCCATAGTTACCACCGTTTTGGTTCTTACTAAGAACCACCAACCCGCATTCCAGCAAAGCGAAATTCCAACTCATAAAGACACGACTGCATTGGCAGAATTTAATAATAAAGAAAATCATATACCCTTTATTAATCCGCCTTTAAAAGGATTGGATATTGATTATACTATTTATAAAGTAATAGCAGAAAACGGGGCTGCACTCCAGTTTAAAACAGGAAGTAAATTAGTGGTTCCCAAAAACGCGTTTGAAGATGGTAATGGAAAACCGTTGAAAGGTGAAGTAGAATTGCGTTACCGCGAGTTTCACGATGCGGCAGATTTTTTTGTTTCCGGAATTCCAATGACCTATGATAGTGCAGGGGTTAAGTACCAGTTCGAATCGGCTGGAATGATGGAGATGCAGGGTTACCAGCATGGTAAAAAAGTTAGTATTGCAAAAGATAAAGCTATCGCTGTTGAATTAGTTTCCACCTATAAGGGAACGGAATATAATTTATACGCCCTGGATACCTTGCATAACAATTGGTCTTGCCTTGGCAAAGATAAAGTAACCGAAAAGTCGGGTAACAAAGACATAACAGAAGTAAATAGCAAGCCCCTGAACAGGCAACAGGAGAAAATGGCTGATTCTGTTTCAAAATTTGTATCCAAAGCCACTGTGGAAAAGGAAAAGAAAATTAGTGAGTTGATTAATTCAACTAAAGTTCCTATAAAACCAAAACAATCTCAACATGCAAAATATACTTTTGATATTGCTGTTGAGCCAAAGGAGTTTCCTGAATTAGCTATTTATAAAGGAGTTCTTTTTGAAATTGGAGCAGAAAACAAAAGTTTCAACCCTGCTCTTTACGATGTTACCTGGGATGATGCCAACTTAAAAGAAGGAACTAAAAAAGGGGAAAACTACTTACTGACTTTAAAAAAAGGAAGTAATAAGTACGAATTCATTGTGTATCCTGTGTTTGAAGGAAAGAATTTTGAAACTGCAAAAACCGAATATGATTATTTGCTAAAAGAATATAACAATCAACTGGAAATTCGCAAACAGAAAGAAAAGCAAATAGAAGATGCCTATAATGCAATGATAGCTTTTGGTCAGAAAATGGCTAAAGAGCAGCAAAAGAAGGAGAAAGAACGAGAAGCAAACCAGTTTAAGTTGATGGATACCCAGGAAAAAGTATCTCGCCTATTTGCCATCAATAAGTTTGGTGTTTATAACAGCGATTGTCCCAAAAATTATCCGCAGGGCGCTATGTGTACTGCCACCTTAATAAATAACAAAAAAGCAACTTTGCAGTGTTATAACGTATATTTAGTTGACAAAGAAAAAAACGGTATATTTACTTATTATAAAAACCCGGTAACTCAATTTTCTTATAACCCCGCATCAAAAAATATGATATGGACAGTGGAAGACGGTGTTTTATTCTGGTTTAAACCGGAACAGTTTAAAGACTTAAAAAGCGGTGAAATGATGACCAGTTTAAAGATGACCAGGGTAGAACAGAAGTTTGCCAACGTGGACGATTTTAAAACCTATTTTAATTTTTGAAATGAATAAATTCTTTTTATTCTCTGCCTGTTTTTTTGTTTTTTATTCACCACCACTATTAACTGCTCAACCCGATTCGCTGCCTGCTCACAGAACCATAAAAGTGGCTAAGCCCAAAGAGGCTGCTTACCTAAAAGCGTTTACCGATTTTTATGTTTATTACGACAATCCCGGTGCTACCTTATCTTACCGGGATTATATTATGTATATAAAACGCTATTCATCGGCAAGTAATACACAGAAATTAAAAATAACAGATGCAAAACCCAACACTGGTTCTCTGCTGCCTTTTGATTATACTGCGTATTTTAAAACCAATCATTTTACACAGGATATTAAAATGAGAGACGAGGAAACAGAGGTAGTAAGATTGCTGGTGTATGTTACCAACCTCGGTAAGGTTAAGTTTGTTGATTTGGATAGTACCGGAACTTCTGCCGAAGGAACTTTTATTTACAGCAAAGACAGGAAACAGTTTAAAGAAGACGTTTCGCATGTAAAAACACAAAAGGCATTTAGCGAATTATTAACCCAAAACTGGCAACCTGCTGAAATTGCAGCTTTAAAAACTCACCCTTCTCAAAGAAAAAACAAATATAAAACCTCCAAAGCTTTTTCCGAAGGGGTGTTAACTGTTATCTATTCTTCCGAACCTATAGAAAATACTTTTTATCAAAACGATAAAAAATAACTAATAATATACCTCCTTCAGTTGTTTTGGCAGGAGTAGAATTTAAAAGTTTGAAAACCGTTAGGCGCAAGAGTTATTTTACCTGGTAGTTTGTTCGTTTGTTGTGATGAAATATAAATAGCGTAAGCTAACGACAATGAATCTTTATATATTTTACCGCCATAAATTGTTCCATAGCTTTTAGATTTTGTTAAATAGTCTGCAAAACTGATAGAATCTTTAGCCGAAATTTTTGGAATAAACATGTGGGTTTCGATGGATGTATTTTCATCTTTACTGTCGCTGTATTTTTTCTTTATTGTTTCAAAGTTTATAAACCAATCCTTTACTGCGGCAGGAGTAATAACAAAACCTTTCGGCACATTCTGACTAACCATTATTCCACCACCTGTAGGATAAAAACGAATAATGTCAATTATACTAAGCATCTCTTTTGCGGTAACATGGTTGGGGAGAAATGCACCTGCACCGGGTTTTACCGCAACGTATAAACCATTTGTTCTTAGCAATGGGTTCAGCGGATTACTTATTTCTTCTGTCTTATTGCAACCGCAAAAGGTCAGCAATAACAGGCAACCATAAATTAATTGTTTTTTCATTTTGTTTTTGTTTTAGTTTTTTGTTTTGTGCTACCTCCTGTAAGCTAAGCTGAAGCAATGCTGCTACTTCCTTAATAATGTAATTTAATTCTTTGAATGAACATATTTATTTTTCCTCTTTTCCATTGTTGTACACTTTTCTGTTGTTAGTATATTTTAAGTTAGAAATTTTCCTGTCCAGAATAACCATATTGTAATACCAACTAATCCTCCCAAAAGTCCAGAACAAAAAAACGTTATTCTTTTTTCTTTGGGTACAATTCCAAATACGATGAAAGAGCAAATAATACATCCAATAAAGGTTATGCACCATTCAGTTTTGATAATGGGCAAGTGAAGAAAGTTATAAATAGAAGCGTCATCGCACCAAATGAATTTATGAGTTATGGCGTGCACTGCCGACAAAAATACTTGTTGCATTATAAACAATGATAAAATCACACCAACCCAATCTATTGTTGCAAATGCTTCTTTTCTGTTTTTTCTTCTAACAAATAAAATCAACAAGCCAATTAGGAATACTGAAAAAGTAAATAGTCTGCCAGATATTTCAATTTTTGCGTGGTCGTGGTCGTGTTGTTTTTTTAATTCAAGCCATTTGTTTTTGTTTGGGAAGTCTCTGCCTGTTTCTAACTCTGCCCTGTTTGTTTCCCGAAATTTATCAAAGCATTTATTCATACTGTCATTTTGAAAGTACAATTCTCCATTCGCAAAATGCCCTTTCTCGTAATTTATTGTTTTTGCAGTTATTGTTCTTACACCCTCGTGAAGTATTGCTCCAAGTTGAATAACTCCAATAAATAGCAGGAATATGTTAAAAAAAAATTTCATTGTTTTGCTTGCTGTCTGTTGTCAAGTTTAGTTCAGTTCGGTCTTGTTAGCACGTCCACCAAGCTGACGCATAACGCTCAGGGCTTGCCGAAGTGCCGCCTTGCACACTCTTCAAAATTAGTAGAAAGCTCTCTGGCGGCATTTCCGGCCACTGATGTTATCGGCAGTGCTTTCTTTTTTGTTGTGGTGTGTGTTTTGTTAATATTTATTCATCAGGAAACAAATCACCTATGTAGCTGTCGTACAGTTCAAATAAAAATTCAATACGTTTTGCATCAGTTGTAAATAATGTATCACGGTAACATTTATCTACTGCAATATCTAATTTTTGATGTGCTTTAAGTAAATCATCTGGCATTGATGAAGTATGATATAAGTCGGCAAGGGTGTAGTTTTCATCTGTATATGTTTTACGAATATCTAAAATAGATTGTGCTATTTTTTCTACTGCTTCTTTTTTCTTTTTTGATATACCATTTGTCCAAGGATAATTATTATATACTATTTCGTTGCTGTATCTGTAATCACTTTTTAATCTTCCGCAAGTGTATCTAACCCAAGTCATATGCATCTTTGAAGTCAAAATACCAAAATGAAAAATTGATGCTTTGGGAATTAAACTACAAGAATTATTTGCAATGCTTTTTTTGTTTATAAAGTCAAAAGGAATGTAATCCCGATTTTCAGAACTTGTTAAAGGAACAAAAATATAATCGGTGATTGGTTGCCTTATTTCTCCAAATAAATGAGGTGTGTCCGCTAATTTATTTGTTGCCTCTCTTTCACTTTCTTCTCTATGTCGTTTTACTGCTCTTACTCTTTTATTAATTGCGGGTAAATTTTTTAATTCTTTGGGAGTTATGCCAACTAACCATAAGCACCATCTTGTTTTGCCATTCAAATATTCGTGTGCGCTTATTAGTGGTCTAATCCATTTTTTTGCATCGGGTTGGTTTGCGATTAGTTCTTCTTTTTCTTCATCGGTTAAAAGCAGATGCCCCCCGTCATTTGGCATACTGCCAAAAGAAATTTCGGGAATAGTGCAAATAGGTGTTCTTCTTTTTAAAATTGTTGTGTCGTTTCCTTGCACTAAATAAGGGTTAATATTTCTTACCTTTATTTTTTTCGGTTCTCCTTTGATGTTTGAATATTCAAATAAATATTTTTCTTTACTATTTTCTTTTCCAAATCCGATTACTACGCAATGAACTGCTGCAACTCCGTCTGCTTCGTTATGCCATTTAAAGGTTTGATGAGCAAATTGAATTTTTAATTTATAAATTCTAAATAAATAATTCCATAATATGCCTGTCTGTTCGCCCTGCGCTATACTATTTGTACTTACTAATGCTGTTCGCGTTTCGGAATTAGCTTTCATATATTCTGCTGCTTTGATGTACCAACAAGCAACATAATCTAACACACCTGTGCCATTTATTCCATTGAAAATTTTCTCAATATCTTTTTTCTGTTCCGTTGTTTGGTATTGCTTTCCAACGAATGGTGGATTACCAAGAATATAATCAAATGCTTTGTCTTTTTTGTTGTGTTTCCATTCTGTGTGAAGTGAATTATTATTTAAAATAATTGCGGATTCATCCAATGGAATTGTTGGAACTGTTTTACCAAATTTATATTCTAAACGCATATTCATTTGGTGTTCTGTAAGCCACAATGCAACCTTTGCAATCATTGCAGAGGTTGTGTCTATTTCATAGCCATAAAAATTTTCAAGCGGAACATTGTTTAACCAATTCAAATGTATAATTGGTTTTCCTTTATACATTTTACTTACAATTTCAATATCTATTAATCTTAATTCACGATATGTAACAACAAGGAAGTTTCCGCAACCGCAGGCAGGGTCTAAAAAAGTTAGTCTATTTAATTTTGTTCTAAAATTTTCTAAAGCTGTTTTACTGTTTTTAATTGCTACAAATTCTTCGTGTAACTTGTCAAGAAATAAAGGGTCAAGTACTCTTTTTATATTTTTTTCGGATGTATAATGTGCGCCTAATGTTCTTCTTTCGGGTTCTTCCATTACTGCCTGAAATAGTGAACCGAAAATTACTGGCGATATATCACTCCAATCGTAAGCGCAGCAATCTAATAATGCTTTTCGCATTGCATCTGACGTAAGGGGCATCTTATATAATTTGGCATCAAACAAATCTCCATTTACATAAGGAAAGTTTGAGAGTTCTTTATTTAATCCTTTGCGGTGTTCTACGGCTGTATCAAGTGTTTTGAATATTGCTAATAAATGGTCACCAAGAGTTTTGCCTGTCGTGTGGTCTTTAATATAATTTTCAAATTGTTTTTTGTCAAAAATTCCGGTGTCCTCTGCAAACATACAAAATAGAATTCGTGCCAATAAAATTGCAATGTCGTTTGAGTTGTAACCTTTACGGTCAATTGCATCATACACATTTGCTATTCTTTTTGCTGCTTCCTGATTTACTATTTTTTCATCTTCTTCCAGCCGATTTGCAAACTCAAGAAAGAATGCAAATTCATCTAATTTTATTGAAAGTTTTTCAAGAGGAACTTCAATAATGAAATTAATTTTTATTTTATTTGTTTTGCTTATTTCAACTGAATACTTTTGAATTCTTTTGAAATTCATAAGCATTATATACTGCGGTCTTTGGTGTGGGAACAGGTTTTCAATATATTCTTCTGCTTGTTGTAATGTTTTTTCCCAATGTTTATCGCTGTCTAAATGTGCAGATTTAGATTCAATTATTAATTTACCTGTCCAAAATAAATCGGCAAAGCCCGTTCCTGTTTCGTCTTTCTTTTGAATTGGTTTTTCAAATTGTGCATAATCTTTTCTATATAATCCGAAGATTTCAAAGAATTCATTGTTGAAAGTTTGCGCTTCTGCTCTTTCGGCAGTAGTTCCTTTCCAATTAATGATAAAGGCTTCTGCCTTCTCTTTCATTTCTCTGGTAATTGTAGCCATTTATAAATTAATTTTAATTGAGTTCAAATTTACGATTGTTTTTCTTAGTCCGTTGGTTTCGTTTTGTTCGTCTGTCTCAAGTTCGCACGTTACTCGCATTGCCTATAACGTTTTGCAGCTACAAGAAGTTGGCGATTTTGAAGCACTAAACTGTCTGCCACCACTGAACTTGATACGAAGCACAAAGCTTCATTTAACCACTGAGCCGCCAATTTATTGTAGCTGCAAAACGTTATAGGCAATGCGAGTAACGTGCGAACTTGAGACAGACGAA
>JANYDQ010000014.1 GCA_025363555.1 Bacteroidota bacterium
TTTCTCAATTATCGGGGTGCAAATGTATAAAAATTATTAAAACCAAAACAATTATATTTTTTATTGGCTATCTTAACAGAAGGCAATATAAATTAACGCTCTGTTAAATTATCCTAAAATGAGTAAAAACCATTCATTTAACGATACTTTTGCATCCGCTTAATCAACTACTCAAATGCAAATTTTAAAAACCTGTTTCATTATCACTTTCTTTTTACTCTGTTCATTGCAGAGTAAAAGCAGTAATGTTATGAACAGATGTATAACAAATGAATTTGACATTGAGCAAAGTCCACTGTCTGATGACGAAACGAATCCCATTAACGAACACGTTACAGAAGTTGCAGATATTGATTTAGAGGAAATGGATGAAAATAATTCATTATTTCCATCCATACCTTATACCGCCTTTATTAATTCCAATATAGTTTTAAATTCGTTTGCCACTTCCAGTTTTCTAATTTCTTGTTATCAATCACCACAATTTTCATTTCGAAAAACTTCCCAAAGTTATTTGAATGTGTTTCGCATTTAGAATTTTTCTCGCTTTTTTAAAAGTGATTTTTCTAAACTTTCTCGTTCACAATTTAAGTACTATTTTATTTCTATGAATTTTAATTTAATGGCGTGTTTTTTAAACAAGCAAATCACAAAGTCTCTAAAACTTATTTCTAAATCAACTAATAAAATGGTTATGCTGATTGGCATTTCCGCGTTGGTTTATTTAACCAGTTGCTCTTCTAATGAAGAAGAAAAGAGCGAAGAAGGGATATATACAATTACAAGCCCAATTACAGTAGATACATCCTTCGCAAAAGAGTATGTTGCCCAAATTCAATCATTACAAAATATTGAAATAAAGGCAATGGTGAAAGGATATCTGGAAAAAATAAATGTTGACGAAGGGCAACACGTTACAGCAGGGCAACTTCTTTTTAATATAAGACCTACAGAATTTCAAGCCGAATTAATGAAAGCCAAAGCAACTGCAAAAGGAGCAGAACTGGAATTGCAGAATGAAAAAAAACTTGCCGATAAAAATATAGTTTCTCAAACCGAATTGGCATTAGCTCAAGCAAAATTAGATGAGGCAAATGCTGAAGTCTCACTGGCAGAACTTAATCTTTCTTACTGCGAAATAAAAGCACCGTTTGATGGAACCATTGATAGAATAAAGTTTAAAGTAGGTAGTGCTATTGATGAAGGTACTTTATTAACCTCACTTTCTAATAACAAAGAAGTATATGCTTATTTTAATCTTGCAGAGAATGAGTACCTTGATTATAAAACAAGCAATAAAAAGGGAGATGATAAAAACGCTGCAACCTTATTGCTCGCTAACGGTGACGAACATAAATATAAAGGAGAGGTTGAAATTGTAGAAAGTGAATTTGACAATGGTACAGGAAATATTTCTTTCAGGGCAAAATTTCCTAATCCTGATTTGCTTTTAAAGCATGGAGAAACAGGTAAGGTAAGGTTGGTAATTCCAATTAAAAATGCGTTGATAATACCACAAAAATCGACTTATGAAATTCAAGACAAGATTTTTGTTTTTGTGGTTGACCAAAATAATACTATAAAATCCCGAAACATTGTTGTAAAACAAAGTTTAAGTAATTTATACATCATAGAATCTGGTCTTTCGGAAAAAGATAAAATTATTTATGAAGGAATTCAAACGGCTAAAGAAGACAATAAAGTTCAAACAAAGTTTGTTCCATTAAAGGATATTATAGGGAACTTACAATTAATTCAACAATAGGAATTTTAAATAAATATGTTCAATAAATTTATACATAGACCTGTTCTATCTATTGTCATCTCCCTGATTATTGTTTTTTTAGGAGCTCTTGCAGTGGTTCAATTGCCGGTAACTCAGTTCCCGTCAATTTCTCCTCCTAAGGTAAATATTGTTGCCGATTACCCGGGAGCAAACGGACAATTAATGATAAAATCCGTTGTGATACCGCTCGAACGTGCTATCAATGGAGTTCCGGGATTAAAATACATAGATTCAGATGCAGGAAGTGATGGAGAATGTTCACTCTCCATTGTTTTTGAATTAGGAACCGACCCTAATATTGCCTCTGTAAATATTCAAAATAGGGTTGCAGCTGTGGTTAATAAATTACCTCCTATTGTAGTGCGTGAAGGTGTTAAGATTACAAGGGAGGAATCAAATATGTTAATGTACATCAATCTGTACAGTAACGATCCGAAATTGGATATTAATTTCCTTTCCAATTTTGCTGATATTAATATGCTCTCCGAATTGAAACGTGTGGATGGAGTTGGATTTGCTGATATTCTTGGGAACAGAGATTATTCAATGAGGGTTTGGTTGAAACCTGATAGAATGCAGGCACATAAGGTTTCGGCCGATGAAGTGATGACTGCCTTAGGTGAACAAAGTATAGAAGCATCGCCCGGAAGATTGGGAGAAAGTTCCGGAAAAAAATCACAGGCGTTTGAATATGTAATAAGATATCCGGGAAGGTTTACAACAAAAGAGGAATACGAAAAAATTATTCTAAAAGCCAATCCTGATGGACAATTGCTCCGATTAAAAGATGTTGCTGATGTTGAATTTGGTAGTACCTATTATGATATATATTCTAATTTAAACGGAAAACCTTCTGCAGCAATAGTCCTCAAACAATCTTATGGAAGCAATGCCAGCCAGGTAATCAAAAATGTTAAAAAAAGACTGGAAGAAATAAAGGAAAGTTCGTTTCCGAAAGGAATGGATTATTCGTTAGGCTATGATGTATCAAAATTTCTAGATGCATCAATTGAAAAAGTATTGCACACCTTAATAGAAGCATTTTTATTGGTTGCTTTTGTAGTGTTTATATTCCTTGGCGATTGGCGTTCCACTTTGATTCCTATAATAGCTGTGCCAATATCGCTTATCGGAACTTTCTTTTTCATGCAACTTTTTGGAATTTCACTCAATCTTATTACCCTGTTCGCTTTAGTACTTGCTATTGGTATTGTGGTAGATGATGCAATAGTGGTGGTGGAGGCGGTACACGCCAAAATGGAACAAAACAATATTGGTGTTATGGCGGCTACTGAGTTGGCAATGAAAGAAATTGGAGGTGCAATCATTGCTATTACTTTGGTTATGGCTTCGGTATTTATTCCTATTTCGTTTATGTCCGGTCCGGTGGGGATATTTTACAGGCAGTTTTCTGTAACTATGGCTACAGCTATTATTTTATCGGGAGTGGTTGCGCTTACTTTTACCCCTGCTTTGTGCGCATTGGTTCTTAAGAATACGCACGGTGTTGAAAAAAGAAAAACGTGGCTCAATCGTTTTCTAATTGGGTTTAATAATTGGTTTAACAGATTGCAGGGAGCGTATAAAAAAGTGGTAAGCATTATTGTAAACAGAAGAGTAATTACATTTATGGTATTAATTCTTTTTTGTTTAGGAACTTGGTTTTTAAGTACAAAAGTCCCTTCAGGATTTATTCCAAATGAAGACCAAGGGCTTTTTTATGCGGAGATACTTACCCCGCCCGGTTCAACATTGGAAAGAACAAATGAAGTAGTATCAGAATTGCAAAAAGTTGCCCTGACAATAGAGGATATAAAATCAGTATCTGCTATGGCAGGTTATGAAATTCTAACTGAAAGTACTGGAGACAATTCAGGAAGCTGTTTAATAAATCTAAAAAGTTGGGAAGAGCGAAAACACTCGACTATGGAAGTAATGAAGGAATTGGAAGAGAAAGCAAAAAATATTAAAGGTGCTACAATTGAATTTTTCCCTCCTCCTGCTGTACCGGGCTATGGTGCTGCTGGTGGTTTCGAGTGTCGTCTTTTAGATAAGGCTTCAACGGGTGATTATAAAAAAATGGAAAAGGTTAGTAACGAGTTTGTGGCTGAATTAAATAAACGCCCTGAACTTTCAAATGCCTTTACATTCTATAATGCGAGCTACCCTCAATATAATTTGAAACTTGATTATGATAAAGCTAAACAAAAAGGAGTGGCTATAGATGGTGCATTGAATAATCTTTCCACATTTATTGGTAGTGATTATGAAACGAGTTTTATTAAATACGACCGTCCTTATAAAGTAATGGTTCAGGCTTTACCTTCATACAGAGAGCAGCCGAGTGATCTTTTAAAATACTATGTAAAAAATGATAGCGGTGAAATGGTTCCCTATTCAGCATTTATGAAAATTGAGAAAGTATCAGATATCGTAGAAATTACCCGTCACAATTTGTATAATTCGGCTGAAATAAGTGGTGGTCCTGCTCCGGGTTATAGTAGCGGAGCTGCACTGTCAGCAGTAGAAGAGGTGGCTAAAAAGAAACTGCCGAAAGGTTTTGGTATTTCTTGGGCAGGAATTTCAATTGATGAATCAAGACAAGGAAATCAGGCAATCTATATATTTCTTATTTCTCTCATCTTTGTTTATTTAGTTTTATCAGCTCAATACGAAAGCTTTGTATTACCGCTGCCCATAATACTTTCATTGCCTGTCGGGATTTTTGGTGCATTCTTTTTTATTAAAACGTTGGGTCTTGAGAACAACATTTATGCGCAAATAGCAATGGTAATGCTTATAGGTATTTTGGGAAAAAATGCGGTGTTAATTGTGGAGTTTGCTATTCAAAGGCATAGGCAGGGAAAGACTGTAATGCAATCGGCTATTGATGGTGCAGCTGCTCGTCTTCGCCCTATATTGATGACTTCATTTGCTTTTATTGCCGGATTACTTCCGCTTGTGTTTGCAACAGGTCCCGGTGCTATTGGTAACAGAACGATAGGTGCAGCCGCTGCAGGAGGTATGTTGTTTGGAACTGTTTTCGGGGTTCTTATTGTACCCGGTCTGTATTATATTTTTGCAAGAATTTCCGAAAGACACGCTTTTGTCGAAGACCAGTCAGATGAACCGCTAACAGATGAAATGATATAAGATGAAGGCATTCGGAAAATATAAAAGCATCTTTATTTTATTAGTTTGTATTGTTTTTACAAGTTGTAAAATGCTTACCCCTGTTCAGGATAAGGATAAAGCAATGCCTGAATCGTATATTGATTCTAAGGATTCTGTTAATTCTGCACAAATAAAATGGAAGGATTTTTTCCAGGATAAAAATCTTGCTGCACTTATAGATACTGCAATTAAAAACAATTTTGACCTGATGATTACCATGCAGGACATAGAAATTGCCAGGAATGATGTGCGATTAAGAAAGGGGATGTTATTTCCCATTGTTAATGCAGTTGTCGGAGCAGGGCTTGAAAAGGTGGGGCATTATACCAGCCAGGGGGCAGGCGATGCCTCTGCTGATATTACCCCAGGCCAGCTTGTGCCTGAAGATCTTGGTAATTTTTATTTGGGCTTAAATGCTACTTGGGAAGTTGATATTTGGAAAAAACTTCGGAATGGTAAAAAGGCCGCATTTACAAGATACCTGGAGAGTATAGAAGGTAAAAATTTTGTAATAACTAATTTAATATCCGAAATTTCTAAATCATATTATGAATTGCTTTCATTGGATAGTCAGCTGGACATAATTAAGGAAACAATAGAGTTGCAGAAAAATGCCCTGGAAATTGTGAAGGTTCAAAAGGAAGCATCGGTGGTTACTGAATTAGCAGTTAAAAAATTTGAGGCAGATGTATTAAATTCGCAAAGTATGGAGTTTGATGTTCTTCAGCAAATAAAAGAAAATGAGAATAAGATTAATTTGTTATTGGGCAGATATCCGCAAGCTATAGTCCGCGATAAATCTTCTTTTATGACTCAACTGCCTCAACAAATAAAAAGCGGTATTCCTTCTCAATTGTTAGCCAACCGACCTGATATTAAACAGGCAAAATTTGAACTCTTTGCAACCAAATGCGATGTGAAATCAGCACAGGCAGAATTTTTTCCTTCTTTCAGTATTACAGGTGGAGTGGGGTTCCAGGCATTTAAGCCTTCGTTTTTATTTATGACTCCGCAATCGATAATGTACAATTTAGCCGGAAATTTAGTTGCTCCCTTAATTAATCGCAGCGCCATAAAAGCTGAATTTAATAAAGCCAAAGCCCGCCAGGTGGAAGCAATGTATAATTACCAAAAAACAATTTTAAACGGCTATGTAGAAGTTTCCAACCAACTGTCAAGCATTAATAATCTCAGCCAGGCATTCGATATTAAAAGCAAACAGGTGGATGCCTTAACACAATCGGTAGATATATCTAACGAACTTTTTAAATATGGCAAAGCAAATTATTTTGAAGTGTTAATGACACAGCGCGATGCGCTTGATGCTAAATTGGATTTAATAAAAACAAAACAAGAACAATTTAATGCTGTTACCGATATTTATCAGGCATTAGGCGGAGGATGGAGATAAATAATTAATAAAAATAAATTTTATCATATATAGCATTACCAGAAATTCGCTTAAAAAATTGGTGCCGTTAGTTAAGGCATCAACATAAATAAAACATTGGGGAGAAACGCTTAATATTTTTATAGTTTGTAATATTAAGTTCAGTGCAACTCTCCATAACGCTCCGCATTAATTTACGGGGCGTTTTTTTGTTTGATGAGTGGGGGTGCTTTTAGTGGGCAAT
>JANYDQ010000371.1 GCA_025363555.1 Bacteroidota bacterium
GGTTTCCGTTGTGCGATGACTCGTGTGGGTAGCCCTCAAGGATTAGGACCAAAATAATAACGACAATATATTTATATTTAATAAAAAACGCTTCACATCATTGTGAGGCGTTTTTTGTTTGTACTTTTGCCTCCCTTAATTAAAATATCGTGAAATCAAAAATAATTATTCTTCTGTTCCTGTTAACGTTTCCTTCCGTTTTTTATGTGGTGCTCACCACGGGAAAAGCAAATTTTATTCACCTTAATTATTTTGGAGAAAAGAAATTAGCTCATAATGGTAAAGACACTATTCATCATTCTATACCACCTTTTAAATTAATAAATCAACAGGGAGATACTATAACGGATAAAACGTATGATGGGAAAATATATGTTGCCAGTTATTTTTGCACAAAATGCAATAGTGTTGTTTCCAGGAAAATTATTGCTGAACTTTTGCGTGTTCAGGAAAAATTTATGTATACCTCCGACAATGTAAAACTTCTTTCTTTTTCCATGACACCCAAAGTTGATAGTGTTAACGCTTTATCTGCATATTCTCAAATGGTGCATGCGGATGCAAAAATGTGGAGTTTTGTTACTGGTGATAAAAAACAATTATACAACTTAGCCCGAACTGGCTATTTATTAAATACTTTTGAAACACTAGAAGGTAGTGCGGATTCGGTTCAAAATGAAAAATTGGTGCTTGTGGACAAAGAAAAACATATTCGCGGATTTTATGATGGAAATAATATTAAAGAAATAAATAATTTGCTGGATGATATAAAAGTGCTGATAGCAGAATATTTTATTAAAGATGAAATAAAAAAAGACAAACTAACGAATAGAAAAAAAGAATGAGGGACAAATTAGTTTTCAGATTAATAATGGGTGTTTCCATTTTTGTATTGGTGGCAGTAATTATTCTTAACAAAAAAATATTGCCTGTCCCTGAAGTAATTCCTGATTTTGTATTCAAACTCCCTAAGTTGAACGCCTTTCTTAACGGAACTTGCAGTTTGTTACTTCTTTTGTCATTATATATGATAAAACAAAAAAACATTGCAACCCACAAAAAATTAAACATCATTACATTTTGTTTGTCATCTGTATTTTTAGTTTCTTATATCACATACCACTGGATGGCTCATGAAACCAGGTTTCCGGCAGATAATCCCATGCGACCACTTTATTTAATCATACTAATTAGCCATATCATTTTAGCTGCAATGGTGTTGCCGCTGATATTACTTTCGTTTTATTTCGGATTAAAAACACAACAGCCGGGTGGAGGCATTTATATACGCAAACATAAGTCGTTGACCAGATGGAGCTATCCAATCTGGTTGTATGTAACCATTACAGGGGTTGTGGTATATTTAATGATTTCGCCTTACTATCCTTTTTTATAGTTACTTTTGCATTGCAAATGAAAAAAAATAAAATTGCTTTTCTATTTCTTATTATAATTACGTTTGGTTATCAGGCAAGCACAATGGCGCAATGTGCAATGTGCAAAACGGGGGTGGAAAGTGATTTAAAAAACGGTGGTTCCATCGGCAGCAATCTAAATACGGGAATACTTTACCTAATGACAGTTCCTTATATTATTTTAGGATTAGGAGGTTATTTCTTTTTTCGCAAGCAAATAAATGCAAAACTAAAAGCCTGGAAAAACAAACGTTTCCCTTCCAGGCAAGTCAATTAAATCTATTACAATTACAAATAAACAGTTTTTCCTCCTTTCTAAACTATTAGTTGTAAATAAAGGAAAATTTTCCTTTATTCTCATAAGTATAAATATATAATCACGAATTACAATTCGTAAGATTAGCCAAGGTTTTTGAAATAGGATTTTGTTTTAATTTTTTAGACATTATAATTTTGTGGACAAAGAGATTTGTCTTTGTATTCATTTCTTCATTATCTTTGTCCCGCGTTCTTTATATACTTATCAAGAAAGGTGGAGGGATTGGCCCTAAGAAACCTTAGCAACCGTTACTGATTCATTTCACTAAAAGGTGCTAACTCCAATTTTGTCCCGAACATTAGGATGGAAACAGATAAGACGAAACAGATTAAATAAAACAATATACATAACTATATATAAAATCTCTTCGGCTTATGCTGGGGAGATTTTTTTTTGATGTGTATTGACCAATAAAAATAAATTATGACAGGCATAAGAAAAGATTTAGAAAAAAGAGTTTTAGTTATTGATGGTGCAATGGGCACCATGATTCAACAATACAAACTGGAGGAAAAGGATTATCGGGGAAAGAGATTTGCTGATTGGCATAAAGATGTGAAGGGAAACAATGACTTATTATCCATCACTCAACCTGAAATTATTAAGACTATTCACAAGGAGTATCTGAAAGCAGGTGCTGATATTATTGAAACTAATACTTTCAGCGGCACTACCATTGCAATGGCTGATTATGATATGCAGGAATTTGTATATGAATTAAACTATGAATCTGCTAAAATTGCGAAAGACGCTGTAAAAGAATTTAATGATGAAAATTCTAACCCCAAAATTCTACATCCTAAATATGTAGCGGGAGCAATTGGCCCAACTAATCGTACATTGAGTTTAAGTCCTAATGTAAACGACCCTGGTTTTCGTGCTGTTAACTTTGATGAAATGGTTATTGCCTACACGGAACAAGTTAGGGGACTAATAGATGGTGGTGCAGATTTACTTTTGATAGAAACTATTTTTGATACACTGAATGCAAAAGCTGCATTGTTCGCTATTCAAAATTATTGCGAAAAAATAAACAGGAGAATGCCTGTGATGGTTTCAGGAACAATCACAGATGCAAGCGGACGTACTCTTTCAGGGCAAACCGTAGAAGCTTTTTTAAATTCCGTTTCTCATGTTGATTTATTAAGTGTTGGTTTAAATTGTGCGTTGGGCGCAAAAGAAATGAGACCTTACCTTGAAGAACTTTCTAACAAAGCTCCGTTTTATATTTCTGCTTATCCAAATGCAGGCTTGCCAAATCAGTTTGGAGAATATGATGAAGATGCCCATACAATGGGACATCAGATAGAAGATTTTCTTCAATCTGGATTCTTAAATATTGTTGGTGGCTGTTGTGGTACCACACCATCGCACATTAAACGAATTGCTGAATTAGCGAAGGTTGCTGTTCCAAGAAAAAAACCGCAAGCGGATACATTGATGCATCTAAGCGGGTTGGAGCCGGTTACACTTCGTCCTGAAAGTAATTTTATGAATGTGGGAGAGAGAACAAATGTTACCGGTTCGAAAAAATTCCTGCGTTTAATAAAAGATAATAATTACGATGAAGCACTTTCTGTTGCTCTTGAACAAGTTCAGGAAGGAGCACAGGTAATAGATGTGAATATGGATGAAGGAATGCTTGACAGCGAAGCCGCTATGACAAAATTCCTTAACCTGATTGCATCAGAGCCAGATATTTCACGAGTGCCTATTATGATTGACTCTTCCAAATGGTCCGTAATAGAAGCGGGTTTGAAGTGTGTGCAAGGGAAAGCAATTGTAAATTCCATTTCTTTAAAGGAAGGGGAAGAAAAATTTATTGACTGTGCACATAAAATAAAACAATATGGCGCAGCTGTTATAGTGATGGCTTTTGATGAAGTAGGTCAGGCAGATACATTTCAAAGAAGAAAAGATATTTGCAAACGTGCTTATGATATATTAGTTGATAAAGTTGAGTTTCCTCCTCAGGATATTATTTTCGACCCGAATATTTTTCCTGTTGCAACGGGGATGGAAGAGCATCGCCTGAATGCACTTGACTTTTTTAATTCCACAAAATGGATAAAAGAAAATTTACCTTTTGCAAAAGTAAGTGGGGGAGTAAGTAATGTTTCTTTTTCTTTCAGAGGAAATGATACTGTGCGAGAAGCTATTCACAGTGCATTTCTTTATCATGCTATAAAAGCAGGAATGGATATGGGTATTGTGAATCCTGCACAATTAATAGTGTATGACGATATAGATAAAACACTTTTGGAATTAGTGGAAGATGTTTTGTTAAACAGAAGAGATGATGCTACTGAACGTTTGGTAGAACATGCTGAATCGTTAAAAGGAATTACAAAAGAGAAAACAGAAAAAGATGAATTGTGGCGGAGAGGCACAGTTGAAGAGCGGTTGAGCCATGCGTTAGTAAAAGGGATTGTGGAGCATATTGATGCCGACACTGAAGAAGCACGATTAAAGTTAGGAAGACCATTGCACGTTATTGAAGGACCACTGATGGATGGAATGAATGTGGTGGGTGATTTATTTGGAAGCGGAAAAATGTTTTTACCACAAGTAGTAAAGAGCGCAAGGGTAATGAAAAAAGCAGTGGCTTATCTTGAACCCTATCTGCAAGCAGAAAAAGATGCAAACAAATTAGCAGGTATTGTTGGCAATGGAAGGACGAATGCCGGAAAGATATTAATGGCTACTGTTAAAGGTGATGTACATGATATTGGTAAAAATATTGTGGGTGTTGTATTGGCTTGCAATAATTACGAAATCATTGATTTGGGAGTAATGGTTTCTGCCGATAAAATTCTGGAAGAAGCAAAAAAACATAATGTAGATGTGATTGGTTTAAGCGGATTGATTACTCCTTCGTTGGATGAGATGGTTCACGTTGCAAAAGAAATGGAGCGTTTAGGTTTTAAAACTCCCTTATTGATTGGAGGTGCCACTACTTCAAAAGTCCACACTGCCGTTAAGATTGCACAGAATTATTCAGGACCTGTGGTGCATGTAAATGATGCAAGTAAATCGGTTCCCGTTGCGAGTAGCCTTATTTCAGAAGAATTGAGAGATGCTTTTATGGTTGATGTAACGAAAGATTATGACAGGGTAAGAGAACAAAATAAAAATGCTCAATCACAGAATAAATACATTTCTATTGATGAAGCACGCAAAAATAAATTCCCGATTGACTGGAATAAAACAGAAATTGTTCAACCAACATTTATAGGTAATAAAATATTTACCGATTATTCCTTAGCAGAAATAGCTGACTACATTGACTGGACACCTTTCTTTATTTCATGGGAAATGAAAGGTTCGTATCCTAAAATATTGAAAGATGCTACAAGAGGTGAAGAAGCCAGAAAACTTTTTGCTGATGCTCAAAAAATGCTGAAACAAATAATTGATGAGAAATGGTTACGTGCAAATGCGGTTATTGGAATTTATCCTGCAAATCAAATCAATGAGGATGATATTGAAGTGTATGTGTCAAAAGACCTCACCCCTAGCCCCTCTCCAAAGGAGAGGGGAACCGCTACGAATGAAGCAGGTACTATTGTTTTTCATTCTTTGCGTCAACAAACGAAAAAGCCAGCAGGACAATATAATGTAGCTTTGGCAGATTTTGTGAAACCTAAAATACTAAAAGCTCCGTTGTATTTTACAACAGATTCGAAAAATTGGAGTAATAATTCGGACCGCGCAAAGGAAATGAGAAAAAATCCAACGCCCGCAGAGGCAAAGCTTTGGGATATTGTACGCAACAAAAAATTGGGACATAAATTCAGAAGACAACAGCCCATTGGTCAATTCATTGTGGATTTTGTTTGCATAGAACAAAAATTAATTATTGAGGTGGATGGTGAAATACATAATTCCAGAAAGGAATATGATGAAGGAAGAACTTATATGTTGGAAGATATCGGTTACCGAGTAATTCGATTTTCGAATGATGCTGTCTTAAATTCAACCTTAAAAGTAGTAGAAAAGATTCAATCGGAGCTCTCTCCCCTCTCCTTTGGAGAGGGGATGGGGGTGAGGTCTTACGATTCAGACTGTGATTACATAGGTGGATTTGCAGTAACAACAGGCGTTGGTATTGATGAACACGTTGCCCGTTTTGAAAAGGATCACGATGATTATTCAGCGATAATGTTGAAAGCACTTGCTGACAGACTTGCAGAAGCATTTGCGGAATTAATGCACAAAAAAATGCGAACAGTGTTCTGGGGATATTCAAAAGATGAAAAATTTACCACTGACGAATTAATAAAAGAAGAATATGCGGGCATTCGTCCCGCACCAGGATACCCTGCACAACCTGACCATACAGAGAAACCACTTTTGTTTAAATTATTGGATGTAGAGAAAAACACAGGAATAACTTTTACGGAAAGCATGGCTATGTTCCCGACAGCTGCTGTTAGTGGTTTGTATTTTGCTCATCCCGATTCACATTATTTCGGAATTGGAAAAATTGCAAAAGACCAGGTAGAAGATTATGCAAAGCGAAAAGCAATAACTTTGCAGGAAACAGAAAGATGGCTTGGACCCAATTTGGCTTATTAATTGTAATTTTGCATTACAAAACTTAACGTGATTATGAAACGCAACTTTCGCTATTCTTTTTTATTAAGTATCTTTTTTTTCATGTCTTCCATTTCTTTTGCACAAAAAGAAACGAAGACGAAAACTACTCCACAAAAAGAAAAATCAACTACCGGAAAAACAATTAAGTCATCTAAATATGAAATACAAGGACCTTTCTGCAACAGACTTGCAAGGGTGAGGATGAATAAAAAGTGGGGATACATTGATACAAATGGTGTTGAAATTGTGAAGCCGAAATACATACAGGTAGAAAATTTTAAGGAAGGATTGGCAAAGGTGAGAGGGCAAAAGGGTTGGGGATTGATAGATACAACAGGCACGCTTATTTTGGTTGCTGAATTCAATTATATATCTGATTTTACAGATGGAAAAGCAATCGTTAGAATGATTGGCGGACAGGAAACCTATATAAATAAAAAAGGGCAGAATATAGGAGGCAGGTAGATTATAAAGCGTGACGAAGATTTTGAACACTACAAAGCACACTTTGCACGTAACAATATGACTTTTTATTATGAACTTCCATTTTTTATTTTTTTAAAAGTACGTTACGTAGCGTCATCCCTTTCGCTATTTTCAAGGGAAGAGGACCGGGGTGAGGTCTTTTATTGAATAACTATCTTTTTATTTACCACATTTTTCTTTTCATCAATTATCTTCACAAAATAAATTCCTCTTTCCATCTCTCCTTTTTCTATTACACATTGTGTACCTGTAAAGTTGATGGTTTTTATTTCTTTGCCTAAAACATCGGTTATTATTATTGTGTGTTGGTTGCCTGTCCCGTTTGTAAGGGATTCTTCAGAAAAGGTAATAGTGGTTTTTGATGAAGTTGGATTAGGTGCTACAGTTATATTTGTTGTTTCATCAAATTGTTTTATTGAGGTTGTAAGTTGAGTACCAGATTTTGCAACATACATACTTTGAGTTACAGGGTTTGTTAATGTTGTATTTCCGAAGGTAAGGTTAGGACTTGAGAATGTGCCGGAAATAAAAATGTTATCATTATTATCTAATGAAATGGTGTAAGCTGTTGCATTATTTCCGCCTCCCCCACCAATACCTTCTGCATTAAGGATAGTACCTGACGAATCGTATTTTGCAAGATAGGAGATACCGGAAGTCCATGTGGTTAAAGTAAAACTACCGAAGGTGAGGGTAGTATCTGACAAACCTCCGATGAGGTAAATATTTTCATTACTGTCTTTTGCTAAATCCCTCCCCTGGCTATGATTGCTATGTGCCCAAATTGGATTGCCCATTGAATCAAATTTAGCAATAAACATAGATGGACTACCTGTAAAGGAAGGGTTTTGAAGTACAATAGAACCTAAATTAATTTCAGCATCAAAATAGCCTAAAACATAAAAATTCCCGTTGCTACCGCGAACAATTTTACTTCCAGATTCGTCATCTCCAAAACCATAATAATAACTTTTTGCCCAAAGAACATTACCGGAAGCATCATATTTTACAATGTACATATCATTGCTATACCACATACCCGAATTATAAAGTGTAATGGTATCAAAAGTAATGCTTGTATTGCCAAAACTGCCGGTGGCATAAATGTTCCCGTTTCCGTCAGGTTCCACATCGCGCAAACCGTTATAAAAACCGCCAATTGTACCTACTGTTTTTGCCCAAACACACCCTCCAAAAGGTGTATATTTTGCAATAAACGAACCACCACCATATAAAATGTTGGTTCCAAAACTAACACTTGGACTATATATACTTCCGAATAAATAGATATAATTTCCATCTGAAGTTATTCCATACGCCAATTCGTCACTTGTTCCTCCTATATCCCTTAACCAAATCAAATTCCCGAGGGTATCCAGTTTTGCAAAATAGATATCTTGAGTACCAGTTCCTGAATTGTTTATTGTTATCCCGTCAATTGTAAGAGTAGAGCTGTTGAAATTTCCAATAATAAATAAAAAACCGTGGTTATCAATTGTAATAGACCTAGCGGAACCTTTTCCAAAACTAAATCCTTTTACCCACATTACATCTCCCATTGAGTTATATTTTACCATAAACATATCACTATTATTAGTGCAGCAGGGATTAGGGTTTATTAAATTAAATGTATCAATTGTTATGATTGAATCTGTAAAATATCCTACGGCATAATAATTTCCATTATTATCTATAACTGATGAGATTGAAGTAGTACTTCCTGAAGCACTCTTCGCCCATTGCCATGAAACTGCCTGCCCGAAAGAATTCATTGCTATTGCAATTATTGCAATTGTAATTATTTTTTTCATTTTGTTTATTTTTAATTCCCTGTAAAAATACTTTTATTTTCTTGTTTTAAAACAAAAAATCCTGCCCTTTTTTTAAGAGCAGGATTTTTTTGCGAAGCCACTAATAGCGAAGCGAACTAATAAACCAGTGAACTAATAAACTGATTTTACTGTGCCGAAATAATCACAGGGTCGCTATACGTAATATCTTTATCAGTGCCCATGGCAAACGAAACCATTTTATAATTTTTTTTGCTTTCCAATCCGGCAAGTACTCCATCTCTTTGAGCTGAATAATAAAAAGTCCATTTTGAAGGGTCGTTTTCAGGATTACTTTCCAAGGTGTACATAATGCCATATCTTATTCCTGTGCCTGCAATGTGAGAAATTAAAAACCCGATACTTCCCATAATTGTTAAAATCTTTAATGTTAAAACAGTAGGGTCAAGCTTACCTTGGGCTTCTGCTTCTTTAACTAAGGGATACCCGGTTTTTTTGAGAAGCACCAGGTTGCCTGCACAAAAATTATTGAGCCAGGTGCCATTGGTGGTGGTGGCTGTTTGCAAGGCTGTTCGTGCTGCCGCCACTTCGGCTGCCTGGCCCGAATAGTAAGCAGCAGTGCGTTTATCATCAAAAGTGGTAATTAGCGGACCGTAAGTTGCAATATCCACAGGCAAACCTGTGAAACTGCCGATATTGCTATTTAACGTTGATTTAATAAGCTTGGTTGCTTTGTAAAATTCATCCTCTTTCAAATCATCAAGGTTGACATCTAATTTTGGTTTTCTTGCCATTTGTTTTTTATTTATTGGTTTATATTCATTTTAGTAAATAATTCTACTATGTTTTTCTGTGAGTAGTTTATTTTTTAAACTATCTTACTTTTGCCCTAAACTATGTTACTTTTACTCTAAACTATGTTGCGTTTACTCTAAACTATGTTGTGTTTACCCTAAACTATGTTGCTTTTACTCTAAACTATGTTGCGTTTACTCTAAACTATGTTAAGTTTACCCTAAACTATGTTGTGTTTATGTTAAACTATGTTACGTTTACTCTAAACTATGCTGTATTTACGTTTCGGGTATAACCTTATCAAAGAACACGACAAAAGTAATAGTCAAAACAGGGGTTGTCAACTCGTATTTCTACTAGTTTTTTGCAGAAATTTTAAATAAACCAGTGTTCCGAACTGCTGAAACCTCCTGGTGGTGCTATTTTGGGGATATTCAGGTTTTTTATATTTATTAAATCCAAACACATCGGTTTTATCCAGCCCATATTAAAAGAAAAGATGGCAAGCCCGGCTAAATTTTTACAGCCTGTTTTCAGAAATAAATTTTTGCGATGAAATTCCACAGTCCGTTCATCTATGTTCAGTTCATCGGCTATTTCCTTGTTTATCCATTCGGCACAGAGCAGCAGCAAAACATCCTCTTCGCGCCCCGAAATAACCACACTCCGCCAATGTTCCATCTTTTGTTCCTCTTCCCGGCTTTGGCTGATGTGTTTTTGCAAACCAGGGTGGTGATAATAAAATCCTTTATTCATAACATAATCCACCGAATCATAAATTTCCCTGCTGTTGCATGTTTTCAAAATCAAACCTTCAATACCTGATGCTTTCACCATCTCCAGTTCGCTGTGGCTGCAATCCCGGGCAAACACAATAATTCTTACATCCGGAAATTTCTGTTTCAATTCAATAAGCAGGTTCAACTGGTTGGCAAATGCACTCTCTTTGCCCGCTATCAGCACATCAGGAACCCTGCTCCGAAACGCAGCACTTAGCTCGCGGGTAGTATTTACCGCAAACGAAATTTTACATTTTTTTGTTTCTGTCAGTTGCCATTCCAAACCAAGGAGAGTCATTGGTTCACTGTCACAAATCCCAATACGAATTTTATTCATACATATTAATGTATTAAAAAAGTTTTTGGGGATGTTGCTAAAACAGAAGTGGGGATTCTTTCTGTTTACCAATTGTAAAAGTAGAAATTATTTTTTGTTAAATGCAAATTGGTCGAAAGAATTTTTACTTTTGTTGAGTGGAGGAAGTTTTTTTTAGATAAGTTAACACTACTAAACGACTAATGGGACTAAAGTCCCTAAATACAAGTAGTTCTGTTTTGTAACCCCAGCCTTAAGGCTG
>JANYDQ010000374.1 GCA_025363555.1 Bacteroidota bacterium
GCTTTCACCACCGTTTTGGCTTCTGCTTTTTTCATTATGGCTACTGCTTCTTTCACTGCTTCTTCCCCGTCCTGTGCCCAAATTACTTTTCCTCCGCGTTTAATAAAATTAGCTTCAAATTCTATTAAATATTTTTCAAGATTTTCAATAGATTTTTGTTTAACAGCGGCAGCCCGTGTTTTGGCAAGTTCCAGGTTGCTGTATTGCTCTTTTCCTTCAATAACTTTTTTATCGTATTGAGCAATGTTGTGCTGTATCGTTTTGCGATGTACCGCATCAAATGCCTTTTTTTCTGATGCTTCTAAAAACTTTTCTGCTTCTTTCATATTGTTGTTGCTATATTGTTTTCAAGGAATAATGAATTTTCTCTGATAGCGAATCCGTTATTCGGGAAAATTCGTTATTCGTTGTATTATTTTTTATCCGAATCCACTTTTATCCGCTCGTTCCGGTTTGCCAGTTCCCAGGCAGTAAAAAAAACAAGCCGTGTTATTTTTTCCATTTTATCAAAATTTATTTTCTCTACTTTATCTGTCGGGCGATGATAATCTTCGTGAACTCCGTTAAAATAAAATATTACCGGTATTCCGTTTTTTGCAAAGTTATAATGATCCGACCGGTAATAAAAACGATTTCTATCATTTTCATCATTATAAGTATAATCCAGTTCCAGGTGCTCATACGTTTTGTTGGCATTTTCACTAATGTTGTGCAATTGCGAACTCAATTTATCATCCCCTATTATATATATGTAATTCGGATTGTCTTTGTGTTTTTCGTCCTGCCTCCCTATCATGTCTATGTTCAAATCGCAAACCGTATTGGCTAAAGGGAATTCGGGGTGTTGAACATAATAGGAAGAACCGAGCAGCCCCTTCTCCTCTCCCGAAACGGTCATAAACAACATACTTCTCCTTGCACCATGTCCCTGCCGTTTTGCCATTTCAAATGTTTGGGCAAGCTGCATAACCGCTACCGTGCCCGAACCATCATCATCCGCCCCGTTATATATTTTATCTCCGTCCTTTCCCAAATGGTCATAATGTGCAGTAACCACTATCAGTTCGTTTTTCAAATCACTTCCCTCTATATATCCCAACACATTTTCCGAATATATCTTATCCACTTTGTTTTTTATATCAATAATCAGTTTTGTTTTTGCTGTTTTGTTAATTGGTTTTCCGGTTTCCGAAATTTTGTCTTTTATGATTTTAAACCCGAACGTTCGGGTTTGTTTTTTCAAAATAGCAGTTGCCATTTCCGTTGAAATATAAACAATCGGCATTTCTGTTTTGTCCATTTCCAGTTTCATAGATTCTGTTTCCAGCCGGTGTTTGTTTGCCTTCACATCTTTTGCCACATCGTCCACCACCACCAATATTGCTCTCACATTTTTTTCTCTCGCCTTTTCTAATTTAGCCCTGTAGTAACCAGACCATGGTGAAAGGGTTTTGCTACCCGTAACCCACGAAACAGAATCTTTTCCAAGCGGCTCGCCCGACAATACCATTACCACTTTATCTTTTACATCCACGTTTTTATAATCATTGTAATTAGTGTCCTCTATCCCGTATCCCAAAAACAACACACTTGAAACCATTACCTTTTGTTCCGATTGCCCCGGATAAGTGTAAAAATCTTTATTTGCCTCATATTGTCTTCCATTAATACTTATTTCTGACGGCATTGGTTTCACCACATTAAGCGGATATTGCTGATAATATGTTTTATCTTTATAGGGTAAAATTCCGGCATCTTCAAACTGGTTGGAGATATATTCAGCCGCCATTTTTTGTCCTTTCTTTCCCGTTTCCCTTCCTTCGTATTCATCCGAAGCGAGTACGTGTAAATTTTTACTCATTCCTTCTGCCGTTATGTATTTAGAATAACGCACCGCCACTGTATCTTTTTGCTGTGCAAACAGAAAAGATGGAAACGCTATAATTAAAATTATTTTTTTAAACACAGTTTAGTAAATTCGTAATTATTTGTTATCCGCACCTAAAGAAATCTTTTTCACTCTATCAGCATGTCTTCCTCCTTCAAATGCTGTGGTATAAAAAACATCCACGCATTTTTTTGCTTCTTCTTCCGAAATAAAACGTGCCGGAAGGGTTAATATATTGGCATCGTTGTGTTGGCGTGCCAGGCTTGCTATTTCCGCATTCCAGCATAGAGCAGAACGTATTCCTTTATGTTTATTGGCGGTCATATTTATCCCGTTTCCGCTGCCGCACAGCAACAAACCAAAATCAAATTCCTTGTTTTCAACTGCACTTGACACCGGGTGTGCAAAGTTGGGATAGTCTGCTCTTTCTTCTGAATAACAACCAAAATCTTTTATTTCATATCCTTTGGTTTGTAAATAGGTTTTCATCTTTTCTTTTAACTGAAACCCTGCATGGTCTGCTCCTATTGCTATTTTCATTGTTTCTATTTGTTTTAGGTGATGGTTATGAACAACTTTTTTGCCTTCTTAACACGTTTGTAAAATTGAAAAATAAAACGCTGATAACTAACTCCTTATTTTTTATTTTATCAACACTCTGTTTGTTCATAAAAATAAAAGTTGTTATTAAGTTATATAATTTTCTTCTTGCTTTATAACTTTTCATTTCTGTATGTAATAATTTTCGACTTTCCGGCACAAAACTTTTTATTTTATCATAGCAATAATCAACAAGATAATAACAATTAAAAATCTCTTTTTAATTTTTACTTGTCAGTAATTACCCTTATCAACATGGTGTGAATAACATTAACTTTTTGCTACCAGTCAGTCTCTTACAAAATGATAACTTGTTAATTGATGTTTATTATATGTTACAATCAAAACTTCCTACTGTTTTTATCTTTTTTTATACAACCTGCTAACCGACCAACAACAACAACAAATTTTTTAAATTTAAAATAAAAATATATTATTGTTATTGGTTCGCTTTCCAAACAAAAAAAATAATTCATGTAAAAAAAATACCTTTGTCCTGTTATCACACCAAAAATAAATGAAATGAAACCATTAATTCTTTTTCTTCCTTGCTCCTCTTTTTACAATTGTTTAAAAAGCGTTGATAAAATTATTAGCAGGAATTTACAGCACTGTAATTTTAATCTAATTTAGCACCTTATAAAACCAATTATTTTGAATAACTCAACAAAAATAAAAAGTGATGCCGGTGCGGATACCGAAACGCAAAACATAAACCTGCAGGACAGCAGAGCATCCATTCTTGAAAAACATTTAAATAAACAGAAAGAAGAAAAATCTCCGATAAAAAGTAATTCTGAAAAAGAATTAGAAATAAAAAAAATAAAAGAGGAGATTGAAAAAATAAAAGGCGCAGAGGCAACACCTCCCGTTGTTCAAATACAAAACCAAGAATATGCTCAACTGGTTAATAAGATACTTTTTGAATTCCGTAATGAAATTAACTCCCCGATTAATTCAATTGAATATTCAACAGAAAATTTAAAGTCGGAATACAATAAACTCATTAATAATTTCACCATTCTTTCAGCTTCTGCTTATCCTGCAGAAGCTTTAGAGCGGGCTTTTAATTATGCTAATGTAATGATGTCTGAACCCGTTCAGGAAGTTGCTGATGCAACATTAATCCGCGATCGGAAAAAGAAATTCGCAGCATTATTAGCAGAGTATAATATTCTTAATTCCAATCGTGCAGCTGAATATTTTGTTTCTGCCGGCATATTTTATATAGATGCTGAATTATTCTGGATATTATCTCAACCAAAGGCAGAAGTACTTTTTGAAATTATCATTTCGCTTTTGTCAATTAATCAATCTTTCGAAATATTACATTCTGCCAAATCACGAACCCGGTTTTTAACTGCTAATCTTATTATTCCTTCTGATAAAGAAATAAACAACCGGGCACAGGAAACTATTTCGGAAGAAGAAAAAAAGGGCGACACCATTTTAAAAAGAAAATTTATTAGTGATGAAATAATACCAGTAATTAAAATGGCTATTATTTTATTAAATCTATTTGCTATTTTTAAAATGTTGTTTTATTTCTAACACCCGAATTCATTAATAATTCGGACTAATAAACACTACATACTGCTTACTGCTTTTTGTTGATTGTTAAAAACCTCGTTGATAACATTCTGTGTAACCTGCAAAAATCCGTTTATATTAAGTTTAATTTTGAACAAACGAAAACTAAATAGTAATGAGTAATCTGGAAGATAAAGAAAATAATACAGAAATAAAAAACACGACAGGCAACAGCAAAGTGCCTGAAAACGATAGCTTACAAAATAGACGTGCGTTTATTTTAAAAAAACATATAAATGAAAACAATATAGAATTTTCATCCAACGAAGATAATTTTTACGGAACTGTTTCAGCTGGAGCAATACAAACAGAAGATGAATTAGAAAAAGAAATAGAGTTATTAAATCTTAAATCTGAATTAGTTAATTTAAAAAGTACGCAACTAAATAAGCAAACCACAGAATTACACGACAAAGAATTTAATAAAGTACTGGATAAATTATTACCCGATTTTCTTCACGAAATTTCTTCACCGGTATCTTCAGTAGAATATTCCTCCGACAATTTATTAATAGAATATCAAAAAATCATTTCTTCGTTTGTCACCATTGCGGAGTCGGAAGAACCCGTAGAAGCTTTACAAAAAGTAGTGAACTATGCAGCCGCATTGGAAGCATCCAATACTGTTTCCTTCGAAGGAAAAGAATTGCGCGAAACGAAAAAGAAATTTATTTCCGATTTAACTCGCTATGAAATAAAACATCCGCAAAGGGCAGCAGAGTTTTTAATGTCTGCCGGGATAACCGGAATAAACGAAAAACTACATTGGATAATTAAACAACCGCAGGGACATTTATTATTCGACTTATTAATATCCCTTTTATCAATTAAACAATCGTTCGCTGTGTTAGATGCCGCAAAAACGAGAAGCCGGTATTTGGTATCCACCTTAAAAAACTACACTAATAAATTGCCTGATTCGGTTTCCGAAATTTTTGATTTAAAAACATCCATAGACACCGCAATTGTTTTATTAAAACAACGGTTAAAATCCTGTACCTTCAGTTTTAATTATAATGCCGATTGTTTTATTAATGGTAATATTCAGCATATTGTTCACGTTTGGATTAATTTATTATCTAATGCAATTGAGGCAACCAACGGCACAGGTACAATAGCTGTTAATGTATGTAAAGAAAACGAAGAAGTGGTAATTTCTGTCCAGGACAACGGACCTGGAATTTCTCCTGAAATAATAACTAAAATATTTACCCCTTATTTTACCACAAAGAAAAAACAGGGCGGAACAGGTATCGGATTAGATATTTGTAAAAATGTAATTTCATCCATTGGCGGTATTATTTCTGTTTCATCCAAACCGGGAAAAACCATTTTCTCCGTCCGAATAATAAATTATGCAACAGGAAACAAATAGTTTTAATCCCGTCAACGATAAACTGGTCGTAACCAAACCGACCGAACACTGTATTTTAATTATAGATGATGACCAAAATCTGGTACTTACTATAAAGGAAAAATTATACAATGTGGAAGATTTTCTGTTTACCGTAGAAACCGCTACCGACCCGTATATGGCAATAGAATTAATGAAAACGCTTAAACAGGAAGGTGTTGAAATTTCATTAATCATTTCCGATTTATCCATGCCCGGAATGCAGGGAAACGAACTGCTGGAAGAATCCATGAAATATTACCCCGAATCGAAAAAAATATTAATGTCCGGAAACCCTACCCTGGATGCGATTATACACACTATTAATACTGCCCATCTTTACAGGATGTTAACCAAACCCATCGAAGACCTCGATTTTCAAACTACCATAAAACAAGCCGTAGAAGCCGTAGAAACTGAATTAAAATTAAAACAAACCAATGCTAAATTGCTTCACCTGAACACCAACCTGGAGCATATTGTGGATGAAAAACTGCAGGAAATTAAACAAAAAAATAAACAGCTCACCGACAGCATTCATTATGCCGGTTTGATACAAAAATCAGTACTTTCCTGCGAAACAGAATTTGCAAACGACATACCCAATGCGTTCACTTTGATAATACCCAAAGACATTGTTAGCGGAGATTTTTTCTGGTACCACAACGATGAAAACCAGCTTTCTTATTGTATTGCAGATTCAACCGGCCACGGAGTTCCGGGAGCTTTCGTTTCTCTTCTTGCATTTGGTTCTTTAAGAGAATCGTTTGAGCGTACCAAACACAAAAACGATGTAAACACTATTGTTACCAAAGCAAATAACCAGTTTAAAAAAACCTTAAACAACAATACTAACCAAGACTCTGTCGAGTTAGGTTATTTTATTCTCGACAAAAAGAACAATAAATTAAAATTCTGCGGATTTAAAATCTCTCTTTATATTATACGCAAAGCGCAACTGATAGAGCTAAATGGAAGCAAATTAATTTTTGGAAGCGATACATTAGAGGGGCTGGAAGACGGCATGATTCAAACTTTCGATTTAATAAAAGGCGATACTATATTTATGTCTTCTGATGGGTTTATGGACCAGTTTGGAGGAAA
>JANYDQ010000016.1 GCA_025363555.1 Bacteroidota bacterium
TGGGCGTAGTTGTGCCGTGAATCATTTATCAAGATGACAAAGATAAGTGAATGTTGTATAAAAGATGATAGCAGGTCTATCATAAGCAATGTGCAAGCATAGCTTATAAACCACCTCTCGGTGCTTTTTGAGTAATCAAACGGTGTTGAACGGAAAGAGGAAAAGGTGTAATAAATACATCAGGTGAGAGTAAGAGAGATGAATGCAAATGAACCATTGAAGAAGTTATGAGATAACGGAACAAGTTGTCAGAACCCTGATTTTCTACGCAATTGGGGGATAATTACAGAAGAAACTTGCATACTGACTGTAAGGCAACCGTAATAGAAATGGCATGACTCTTATTCAGGCTTTTATATAAAACTCGGGAAATCCTTGCTGGATGCAAAGTAAAAGGCACAAGTGAACAGTATTCACGAGGCTGAATAGCGAAGCCAGCAAGGATGTCGGAAGATGTCATAGTAGCAAAGAAACCTTTGTAATGAAGGTGGAGCAAAGGACATCAGTCATACAGTATTAAATGTTTTAACAACTTGAAGAAAGAATGATTGAAATGTTTGAAACAAAATCAAGAACAGTACCGATAACCAAACAAATGGTTAAGGAAGCCTACAGGAAAGTAAAGGCGAATCACGGCAGTGCAGGAGTTGACAAAGAAAGTCTGGAAGAATTTCAGGCAGACTTACTCAAGAACCTGTATAAGCTATGGAATCGTCTAAGTTCAGGTAGTTACTTTCCAAAGCCAGTACGGGAGGTTTCGATACCCAAAGTCAACGGAAGTAAGCGCAAGTTGGGCATTCCAACAGTAAGCGACCGTATTGCACAACAAGTAATCAAGGCATATTTAGAGCCGCGATTAGAAGCAGAGTTTCATAGCAACTCGTATGGTTACCGACCATTAAAAAGTGCCCATCAGGCAGTAGAATCAGTACGTGCAAACGTACGACAATACACCTGGGTACTTGATATGGACATCAAAAGTTTCTTTGATGAAGTCAACCACGAGTTACTAATGAAAGCCTTAGACTGTCACGTAGAAGAAAAATGGGTAAAGATGTACATCAAACGATGGCTGGAAGTTTCAAGCCAAACGCAAGACGGAACATTAATACCCAAAGAAGGGAAGGGGACACCACAAGGAGGCGTAATAAGCCCATTGTTATCTAATTTGTATCTTCATTATGTACTTGATAAATGGCTCGAAAAACAGTATCCGCACATAGCATTTGTACGCTATGCAGATGATGTAGTAATTCATTGTAATAATGAAAATGAAGCCAAACAACTACTTGCAGCAGTACGTGAACGACTGGAAGAATGCAAATTACGCTTGAATGAAGAAAAGACAGAGATTGTGTATTGTCAGGACTATCGAAGGAAAGAGAAGAAAGATTACAAAAAGAAATTCGATTTTCTAGGATTTACATTCAAACCCCAATCAACAGCCTCCAACAGAGGAGGAATGTTTTTAGGATATGATTGCGCAATCAGTCAAAAAGCCCAAACACGAATAGTAGCAGGATGGAAGAAAGAAAACTTTCATCGGCAAAGCACACTAACCATACAGGAAATAGCAACGAAGATAAATCCACATATGATTGGAATCATACGTTATTATGGCAAGTATAAAATGTGGACGCTACACAAGTTAGTAAGGCATTTTCATTTCCATTTAGCGAAATGGGTGTTGAATAAGTACAAGAGATTAAAAGGTAGTTATAGTAAAGCATTCAAGTGGATACAAGAAATTAAAGTAAGTTATCCCACAATGTTTTATCATTGGACTATCTTTAAGTCTATATGATTGTATGACACGAGCCGTATGAAGTGAGAGCTTCACGTACGGTTCTGTGAGAGGCTTAGGGTGAAATTCCCTTTGCCTACTTAGCGGTCTCCCTACGTCCAGTTTAATAAGGCGTCCCGCCTTAATTATATTTATTACGTACATTTGTTGTTCAAAAAAATGACAACAACTCGCCTTGCTAAACAAGACGCGGGACGCTACCTCCGCAGGCGCAGGCGTGTTTCGCCTGTGCCGATTATTTGGTGGCGTCCCGCCACCTTTAAAAGCCAAAATATTTCGGTTCCTTATTTCCCTATATTTGCATTAGTATTAATTCATAGAAAATCAGTTATGCACAATCGGGACAAGTTCAGAATCCACTTTAATAAACGGAACATATAAAAACAAATGTGGCGACTACGCAAAAACAAAATGAAAAAAACAATGTACATTCTTTTAACCGCACTCTGGTTGGTGTGCGTGGCAAAAACAAATGCTCAATGCTGGAGTACTATATCAGCAGGAAGATTTCATACACTTGCTTTGCAAACCAATGGCACACTGTGGGCGTGGGGAAATAATTATTATGGGCAGTTAGGTTTAAGTACCAATATTAATAATAGTTATGCAGTGCAGGTAGGTACAGATGCCGACTGGATATTTATAGCTGCCGGTTATCTGCAATCGTTCGGAATAAAAACCAACCACACCCTTTGGGCTTGGGGGCAAAACAATTATGGTCAGTTAGGTGACGGAACATTAATTGATAAAAATTACCCGGTACAAATAGGAACAGACACCAATTGGGTAACGGTTTCGGGAGGTGCAGGCCAGGGTATAGCATTAAAATCGGACGGCACAATGTGGACCTGGGGATGGAACCTGAACGGCCAACTGGGCGATGGCACCAATACAGACCACCTTGTGCCAGCACAAATTGGTAACTCACATAGTTGGTTAACTGCTGTTGCAGGAACCAACCATTGTTTGGCAATCAATTCCAGTCATCAATTGTTTGGCTGGGGAGATAATTATTACGGGCAGCTGGGCGACAGCACTACTGCTGATAAAAATATTCCTACCCACATAGGAAGTGCATCCAACTGGGCCAAAGTGGCAGCAGGCTACGACCATAGTGTGGCTATGAACACCAATGGTGAATTATGGGCATGGGGAATGAATGTTTTTGGCGCGCTGGGCGACAGTACTTTTGTTAATAAACATTATCCTAAAAAAGTAGGGACTTCTACCGACTGGTCTTCGTTTTCCTGTGGTTTACAGCTTACCATTGCTATAAAAACCAATGGCACACTCTGGACCTGGGGAAGAAATACAAATGGTCAGCTGGGCGATGGAACATCGCTGGAAAAGAATATACCACACCAGGTCGGAACATTGACCAACTGGACATTAGTTTCCGCTTCCAATAAATCATCCCACGCTTTGCAGTCGAACCATAACCGATGGGCATTTGGAGATAATACCACCTTAGCTTTGGGCGACAGTACCAGCGTTGATAAAAATGTGCCGGAACTTATTTTAACACCCTGTTCTGCCCTTTCGGTAAATTCACTGGCTGATGATGTGCAGGTAACTATTATGCCTAACCCGGTAACCGACAAATTATATATTACCAACCTTACGAACGAACTTTCAGAAATTAGTATTTATGATAGTACCTTGAGAAAAATAGCAGAGCAGGCATTTACTAATGCTGTATCATTAAATATGGAGCCATTTACTAAAGGAATATATTTTTACACCGTAAGAAACAAAAAGGGAAGCATTAAGAACGGAAAAATAATTAAACAATAACACTAAAAAAAACATCCGCCACCCACCCCAGTTCAGCGTAGCGTGCAGGACTAAAAAATCAGGAGGCAGTTGGGCGTAGCGTCCCGCGTCCGGTTAAACAAGGCGTCCCGCCTTATTTAATTTATATTTTTATGTTTACATCTGATGTTAATTGGCAATGAAATAAATAAAATAAAAAAAAATACTATTAAATTGGAAACACATATTGAAGGCGGGACGCCTTGCTAAACAAAACGCGGGACGCTACGCCTAACGGGGAAAAAGAAAGACATCCGATAACATTGGTGGCTGTTGCACAACTAAAGAATTATAAAGATTACACATAAAATCAGATTTTGAGTTTTTAAAATAGCAATAAAATCAATACTTTTATAATCGCAATTTTTGAAAAAGTTATAAATTTGTATGGAAAATGAGAAGTGTAACAAGCGGTAGTTTTTTTAACCCTCAAAAAATAAAAAGTATCGAAATGGCTGTAAATAAAGGTTTTTAAAAGGACAACATCTGCGATTAAAAATCCTTATTTTTATTACCAAACAACCAAAAACTGAAATAAGTAACATAGAAATATATTTTAGTGTGCAAGTATTAATTTAAAGTGTGCAAGTATTAATTCAAAGTGTGCAAGTATTAATTCAA
>JANYDQ010000044.1 GCA_025363555.1 Bacteroidota bacterium
TCCAATATCTCCCTCCTGCAAATGTATAACTATTATATATATCCCAAATCATCAAAAAAGTTTATTTCATCTCGTTTACAAATATACTTCCTTTTCCCCCCGTTAAGCGTAGTTGTGCCGTGAATCATTTATCAAGATGACAAAGATAAGTGATTCACGGCACAACTACGCTGAACAGGGGGAAAAGGAAGTATATTTGTAAACGAGATGAAATAAACTTTTTTGATGATTTGGGATATATATAATAGTTATACATTTGCAGGAGGGAGATATTGGTAATAAATAAAATGGTAATATTGTATATTCAAATAAAAAATAAACACAAAAAGCGCAAGTTTTGCATTTTAAAATGAAGGGGTTGTGTAAAAGGAACTTCGTCTATATCTAAGTTATGCGTCAGCTTACGAAACGTAACCGACCGAACTGCACAACGAACAATGCTTTAAAAAACAAAAAATAAAATGAAAAACAAAAGATACTCATTAACAATTTTATTCATTCTGTTTTATGGTTTATCCTTTGGACAAGATACTTGGACACAGATAGCAAATTATGGAGGAGGGAAAAGACTATACTCTGTAGGGTTTGCTATTGGTAACAAAGGATACATTGGTGTTGGGGAAGATAGTATTGGAATTCACAAAAAGGATTTTTGGGAATATGACCCAAGCGCAAATACTTGGACACAAAAAGCAGATTTTGGCGGTGGAGCTCGGGTATACGCTGTTGGTTTTTCAATAGGTAACAAAGGTTATGTTGGTACCGGTGAAGATTCTTCTGGACATTCTAATAATGACCTTTGGGAATACGACCCCGGAGTTAATTTATGGACGCAAAAAGCAAGTATGCCTTGTTTAGAGCGAGATGATGCTGTCGCATTTTCAATTGGACTTAAAGGATATGTTGGTACAGGTATTAATACTTCATCGAATTACTTAAATGACTTATGGGAATATAATCCTGCAACAAATGTTTGGCTGCAAAAGGCAAACATTCCTATTGGACGAAATGATGCAAGTGCATTTGCCATAGGAAGTAAAGGATATGTCGGTTTAGGCGAAGGAGGTATAGCAACTGTTTTAAACGATTTTTGGGAATATGACCCTGTAACTAATGTGTGGATTCAGAAAGCTGATTTCCCTGGTGCGCCAAGAGATGAAGCAATTGGTTTTTCAATATGCTCTAATGGATATATTGGAACAGGAGGTCAATACAGTCCTCCTCTACATAACGATTTATGGAAATACAATCCTTTAACAAATATTTGGACACAAAAAGCAGACTTTGGTGGTGTTCGTAGGTTTGGCTCAACTGCATTCAGTATTAACAACAAAGGATATATTGGTTTAGGTGTTGATTCTACAATAAGTTGGTTAAATGATTTTTGGGAATATACTCCAGATAGTTGTGAGCAATCGTCAGCAGACATTAATGAAATGATTATTGAAAGTTCTATAATAATTTATCCAAATCCAACATCGTCTATATTTACTATAAGTTCTGAAGTAGAAAAAATAAAAGAAATAGAAGTTTATAATATTGTTGGTGAACTCATTTACAAAACAACTACAACAAACCAAAAAACAACAATAGACTTAAGCAAAGAATGGAAAGGAATTTATTTTGTAAGAATAATAGACAGCAATAGAAGCGCAACAAACAAAAAAATAATAATACAGTAAAAGCCCTTGACAACAAAGGAAAAAAGCCGAACGCATAACATCACCTTGCCGAAAATGCCGCCAGAAAGCTCTCTGCCAATTTTGAAGAGTCTGCAAAGCGGCACTTCGGCAAGGCTTGACCGATATAGTAGAAATTATAAATTCTAAAAGCTTCGTAGTACTACGAAGCTTTTTTTATTGACAACAGTTACCTTAATACAAAAACTTATTGTAGGGATACCGCTTTAAGTGCAGAGCTTTTACCTGGTCGTAAACTTCTTTTTTAAATTCATCCACATTATTTTTTTGGGTAGCAGAAATAAACAGGCAGGGCATATCGTATTTATTCATCCATGTTTTTTTTAGCTGGGGCAGGCTGATGTTTCGCCTGGTAACAGGGCTCAAATCGTCCACATCTTTTTTATCAAAGGTAAAAGCATCTATCTTGTTAAACACCATCATCACCGGTTTTTCTCCTGCTCCAATATCGGTTAATGTTTGGTTTACCACATTCACCTGGTCTTCAAACCCGGCATGAGAAATATCTACCACATGCAATAATATGTCTGCTTCGCGAACCTCGTCCAGCGTGCTTTTAAAAGATTCTACAAGCGTGGTGGGCAGTTTGCGGATAAAACCAACAGTGTCGGAAAGCAGGAAAGGAAGATTTTCTATCACTACTTTTCTTACGGTAGTGTCTAAGGTGGCAAATAATTTATTTTCGGCAAACACCTCGCTCTTGCTCAAGAGGTTCATAATAGTGCTTTTGCCCACATTGGTATAACCCACCAATGCTACCCTGATTAATTCGCCCCGGCTTTGACGTTGTGTTTCCATCTGGCGGTCTATTACCTTCAGCTTTTCCTGGAGCAAACTTATTCTATCTCTTACTATTCGCCTGTCGGTTTCAATTTCTTTTTCGCCCGCACCTTTCATTCCTATTCCGCCTTTTATCCTGTCGTGGTGGCTCCACATTTTTGTTAATCTCGGCAGCAGGTATTGATATTGCGCCAGTTCCACCTGTGTTTTGGCATGAGCAGTGCGTGCACGAGAAGCAAAGATGTCGAGAATTAAAGTAGTCCGGTCCAGTACTTTTATTTTATGTTTAGGATTGGTATTAATTTCTTTTTCAAAATTTCGTTGTTGTGCCGGACTAAGCTCATCGTCAATAATAACAATGTTTATAGCATTTTCATTAACAAAATTTCGAACATCATTTAATTTCCCCGAACCTATAAATGTGCGCGTGTCGGGATGTTCCAGCCGTTGGGTAAATCGTTTTTTTGTTTCCGCTCCTGCTGTATGTGCCAGAAACTCCAGTTCATCCAGGTAATCGGAAACGGTTTCTTCATTTTGATTTTTAGTAATCAACCCGATAAGTACTGCTGTTTCTTTTATCTTTGAAGTATCGTGCATTTTAGAGTATGGGTATAAAGTTAAAAGTACAAAGTAACTTACCGGAGACTTTGGACTTTTATACTAAGGACTATTTTTTAAGCGTTTCCACATAAGCCGTTACGGCATTTATTTCCTGTTCGTTCAACACGTCTTTAAATCCTGCCATAGCTGTCGAACCATTTATTATTTGTGCCTGCATTGCTTTTAAATTCATTTGCGAAAGGGTTAAGTCTGCACCACCCGCCCCGTTGGTTCCCCCTGTTCCGTGGCAGCTTTGGCAATAAGCAGTGTAAACAGATTCTCCATGTTTTTTAATATCGTAATTCGGGTCATTCACGTTCGACACCGAAGCATCTACATTTTGTTTGTCAATTTTCTTTTTATTCATCTCTGCTAAACCATACGCCATTATTATCATTAATAAAGAAAGAACAGCGAGCATTTTATTTTTCTTTTTAAAGCCAATAATTGCAATGGGTATGGATAATAACACAATAATGATTTTTATTATTAACAACCTGGAAGCACCTATTTGCATCAGCATATAAATACCTGTTGCCAGGAACAGTGTACTGATAATCATTTCGGGCACTTTTACCACTTTGGTAAACTTTGCCAATGCGGCATCGTTATTTGCCAGTAATAAAATTGTTTTTATTAAATAGATAAGTAGAAATAAAATAACCACAACAACGTGTGTCTGCTTAATTAAGGTATAGTTCATAGGGTTTGAGTTTTTTGTTTGCCCAAAAGTAATAATTTTTACCGTTCATACTTTATTACATCCCACTTCTTCCTCATTTGTTTAATGCACGCTGCTCTGTCCTGATTCTATCCTCCATGCAATGTCATTAAGTGAAGCCGATGCCGAATGGTCCCGCACGTGGGGATTTATAGCAATACTATTAACCAGAGACCATGCGACCCCGAAAGGGGTTGTATCCCGTACGTACGGGACTTCTTAATTTTAATACTATAAACATGCGACCTTTTCAAGGTCAAAAAATGTTTAACTCAATGGCATAGGTTGCGAAACAGAAAGGGGAATACTTATCAAGAGTGTACCGTTCATATAATTTTAAATAACCAATCGTTTAATAATACTATTTTTGTTTCGTTTTTAAAATACATCTGTCAACTATGAAAAAAATACTCTTACTACTTTTTACAATTGTAATTATTACTGCTTCTGTTGCACAGGAAACATTTCCTGTAAACGGTACTACCAATAAAAATCATAACACGTATGCATTTACCAATGCGACCATTGTAATAAATGCAGATGAAACCATTGCCAATGCAACTCTATTAATTAAAGAAGGAATTATTATCGGAGTAGGCACCAAAGTATCTGTTCCGAAAGGTGCTGTAGTATATGATTTGAAAGGGAAGTCTATTTATCCGGCTTTGATAGATGCTTATACCAGTTACGGAATGGCGGATGTAAAACCAATACCAAGAATGTATCCCGGTCCGCAAATGGAAAGTAATATAAAAGGAGCTTATGGCTGGAACCAGTCAATAAGGGCAGATGTAGAAGGATATAAATTATTTGCAGATAATGTTACCGCTTCCGAGGAAATGCGCAAAATGGGATTTGGTGCTGTGCTTACTTTTGAGCGGGATGGAATAGTAAGAGGAAGTGCCGCTGTGGTTTCCCTGGCTGACGGGAAAGAAAATAATTTAATTATTTCGGATAGAGCAGCATCTATGTTATCGTTTGATAAAGGAACTTCTAACCAGGATTATCCTTCTTCGCTGATGGGTGCCATTGCATTGCTTCGCCAAACCTACCTGGATGCAAGCTGGTACAAAAGTGACAAGACAAAAAAAGAATATAATATTTCGCTGGATGCGTTTAATAATTTGCAAACGCTGCCGCAAATATTTGAAACCACTGACAAACTAAGTGCTTTGCGTGCTGATAAGATTGGCGATGAGTTTAAAACAAAATACATTATCAAAGGGTGTGGCAACGAATACCAACGACTGGATGATATAAAAGCAACCAATTGCAAATTTATTATTCCTCTTAATTTCCCTGCTGCGTATGATGTAGAAGATGCGTATGATGTAGAAAACATATCACTGGCTGAAATGAAGCATTGGGAAATGGCTCCTGTAAATGCGTTTGCTTTGGAGAAAAATTATATCCCTTTTGCCATCACCACTGCCGATTTGAAAGACAAAAAGGAGTTTTGGAAAAACTTACGTAAGGCAATTACTTATGGCTTGTCAGAAAAACAGGCGTTGAAAGCATTAACCACCATACCTGCCGAAATGCTGAATGTGGCTGATAAAATAGGCAGTCTGAAAACAGGAATGATAGCCAACTTTATTATTACTTCGGGCAATTTGTTTGAGGAGAAAACCATTTTGTATGAAAACTGGATACAGGGAAACCCTTATAAAATTAATGATTACAACACTATTGATGTAAGAGGTAATTATGATTTCTCTTACAGCACAAAAAATATTGTGCAATTAAAAATTGAAGGAGAGATAGACAAGCTGAAAGGAACAGTACTGATAGATACTACCAAAACACCTGTAAACATAACTGTTTTGGGAAACAATGTTTCCATCAGCTTTAATCCGAAAAACATTACAGGAACTATACGGTTGAGCGGGAACATTACCACCGAACCTATAAAAATGGCAGGTAAGGGGCAAACTCCCGATGGGGATTGGGTGGATTGGAGTGCCACGTATAAGTCAGCACTTGTACCAGTTGTTAAAAAAGATTCTGTAAAAAAACCACCCACTTTCGGAAAAGTGATTTATCCTTTCTGTGCGTATGGCAAACCACATGAGGACGAACAGGGATTTATCAGGGAAAAAATTAAGGATTATAAAAAGGAGTACGATGCCGTGTTGATAAAGCATGTAACCGTTTGGACAAACGAACAGGAGGGTATTTTAAAGAACCAGGATGTATATATTACCGAAGGAAGAATTGTTCGCATAGCTGATGACATCAATGCGCCTAAACTTGCTTTTGCAAAAGTAATAGATGGAACAGGAAAACACCTTACAGCCGGAATCATTGATGAACACTCACACATTGCTATCTATGCAGGAGTAAATGAAGGTACGCAAGCATCAAGTGCAGAAGTTAGAATCGGGGATGTCGTTTATTCGGAAGACATTAATATATATCGTCAGTTGTCGGGAGGGGTAACTGCTGCACAACTGTTGCATGGTTCTGCCAATCCTATAGGCGGGCAGTCTGCAATTATAAAATTACGATGGGGAAAATCTCCGGAGGAAATGAAGTTTGAAAAAGCAGATGGTTATATCAAATTTGCTTTGGGCGAAAATGTGAAGCAAAGTAACTGGGGCGATTTTAATACCGTTCGTTATCCTCAATCCAGGATGGGAGTAGAGCAGGTGTATTATGATTATTTTATAAGGGCAAAGGAATATGATGCAAAACAAAAAGCATTTGGTGCTATGTCGGATAAGGAAAAAGTAAATGGAACTCCTTTCCGCAGGGATTTGGAACTGGAAGCATTGGCAGAAATTTTAAACAAGAAAAGATTTATTACCTGCCATTCTTATGTTCAATCAGAAATTAATATGTTGATGCACGTTGGAGATTCATTGGGTTTCCAGGTAAATACATTTACACATATATTGGAAGGATATAAAGTAGCAGATAAAATGAAAGCACGAAATATTGGCGGCTCTACTTTCAGCGACTGGTGGGCATATAAGATGGAAGTAAAAGAAGCGATTCCATACAACGCTTCGCTGATGAACCAGATGGGAATAGTTACTGCCATTAATTCGGATGATGCGGAAATGGGCAGAAGACTGAACCAGGAAGCAGCTAAATCGGTGAAATATGGCGGAACAAGCGAAGAAGATGCATTGAAAATGGTTACTCTCAATCCTGCAAAATTATTACACATAGATAAGAAAGTGGGAAGTATTAAAGTAGGTAAAGATGCGGATGTGGTGTTGTGGAGTGATAATCCCTTGTCCATATATGCGAAAGTAGAAAAGACAATTATAGATGGAATTATTTATTACGACAGCGAAGATGATGCAAAGATGCGGGTAGAAATTCAGAAAGAACGGGCACGCATTATTCAGAAAATGCTGGATGAGAAAAAAGGCGGAACACCTGTGGTAAAGCCATTGCCAAAGAAACAGAAGTTGTATGGCTGTGATGATTTGGAAACTGATTATATGAACGCAGATTAAGTTGGGGGTATGATGGGAACGCAGATTATGTATGATTGGTTATGATGAAAAAAGATTTCTTATTGCCTTTGGCAAGTAGGATAAATATGTTTATGATTTATGATTAGGGATAATTTCTTGCATTCTGATATTACAGCTAAAATTATTAAAGCATATTATAATGTTTATAACACTCTTGGTTATGGCTTTTTAGAACGGGTTTATGAAAATGCTTTAGCGATAGAATTAAAGAAGCTTGGTTTGAGGGGAGAGAAACAAAAACAAATAGATGTGTTTTATGAGAATGAAAATGTAGGGTTATATTTTGCAGATATTATTGTAGAGAATTTAATTGTTGTTGAGTTGAAAGCTACTGAAAGAATAGTTGGAGAACATGAATTGCAATTGTTAAACTATTTAAAAGCAACAGATTTTGAAGTTGGGTTATTATTTAATTTTGGAAAAGAACCAGAGTACAAAAGAAAAGTTTTTCTTAACGAATTTAAAAAACACAAAACAAAATCATAAATTTAGTTTTAAAACATATAACAAAATCATAATCATTTTTAATCATCAAGAATCATATATAATCTGCGTTCCAATCATACTTAGCATTTAAAACATATAACAAAATTATAAATCATTTTTAATCATCAAGAATCATATATAATCTGTGTTCCAATCATACTTAGCATTTAACTTTAACATATGAAAAAAAAATATTTTACATTAATCATCTTCATTACCACCGTTGCCACTGCCCAAAACAAAAGCGTTTTGATAATAAATGGAATTGCACACCTTGGCACTGACAGCGTAATTCAAAATTCCATAATCGGAATTAAAGATGGTAAAATAAACCTTGTGGCTGATGCAACTACTGCAAAGATTGATAAGGCAGTATATGACGAAGTGATAGATGCCACCGGGAAAAGCATTTATCCCGGCTTCATTGCTCCTAATTCTACATTGGGTTTAACAGAAATAGAAGCCGTTCGTGCTACCAACGATTTCAGGGAAATAGGAACTACTCTTCCGAACATTCGTTCATTAATAGCGTATAACACGGATTCAAAAATAATTCCTACTGTGCGAACCAACGGAATTTTGATGGCACAAATAACTCCCCGGGGAGGACTTGTTTCGGGTACGTCCAGCATTGTGGTATTGGACGGATGGAACTGGGAAGATGCGGCTTATAAAGTGGATGATGGCATCCATATTAACTGGCCCAACCTGGTTGGCAGAAAATTAATTGATGAAGACAATGGCACGTATGGTCCTTACGAAAAAAACAAAGAATACAACAGGCAAGCGAATGAATTAAAAAAATTATTTGATGATGCAAAAGCATACAACGAAACAGATGTGAAAGAAGAAAAGAATCTTCGGTTTGAAGCCATGAAAGGGATTTTTGCGGGCACACAAACTTTATTTATCCATTCTGATAAAGTAAAAGAAATAGTGGAAGCAGTGAACTTTGTAAAACAATATCAGTTGAAACGGGTGGCATTGGTGGGAGGGAAGGACAGCTGGATGGTTACTGATTTACTGAAACAAAATAATATTGCTGTGGTAGTTTCGCGCACTCACGATTTGCCAGAACACCCGGAAGACGATATTGACTTGCCTTACAAACTTCCTTATTTACTTCAAAAAGCAGGTGTGCAATTTTGCTTAAATAATGAGGGAGGTATGGAAGCAGCCGGAACACGGAACCTTCCTTTCCTTGCCGGAACTGCTGCTGCTTACGGTTTAACCAAAGAGCAGGCAGTGAAAGCAATTACATTAAGTACAGCTAAAATATTAGGCATTGACAAAACAACGGGAAGCCTGGAAACAGGCAAGGATGCTACTTTATTTATTTCTGCAGGTGACGCACTGGACATGCGAACCAACAATGTGGAAAAAGCCTTTATAAAAGGAAAAAGCATTGAGTTGGACAACGAGCAAAAACAACTTTACCTGAAGTATAAAAACAAATATGGGTTGAAGTAATGGTTTTACTAAACTATACTACAAATTTTAAGAATACTTGTTCACACCAGGGGAGAAAGCCAATGCAGGTGTAATCAGAACAAATTACACCGCCTCCATATCCGCATACTTATTCTGAACCTTATCCAGGATACTGATGATTTCGTCATAGGAATAAGTGGTAACTAATTTCAACCGGTAGTCTTTAAAGTTGGGCAATCCTTTAAAATAATTAGTGTAGTGCCTGCGCATTTCCACAATGCCTGCGTGGTTAGATTTCCAGCGCATCGAGAAATCGAGGTGTTCTTTACAAACAGTTACCCTGTCGGCAATAGTGGGAGGTGCAAGGTGAGTGCCTGTTTTCAAAAAATGTTTTATCTCATTAAATATCCAGGGGTAACCAATGCTTGCTCTTCCTATCATTATTCCATCCACACCATAGCGGTCCTTCATTGCTTTTGCTTTTTCGGGAGAAGTAACATCGCCATTGCCAAATATTGGAATTTTAATTCGTGAGTTGTTTTTTATTTCCCCAATCAACGTCCAGTCGGCATCGCCTTTATACATTTGGGAGCGGGTTCGCCCGTGAATAGTGAGGGCTTGTATTCCTATGTCCTGCAAGCGTTCGGCAACTTCCACTACGTTCTTTGTATTGTCGTCCCAACCTAACCGCGTTTTCACAGTAACGGGGCGGGTTGCAATTTTTACAATCTCCGAAGTCATTTCCACCATCTTTGGAATGTCCTGCAACAAGGCAGCACCTGCACCTTTGCAGGCAACCTGTTTTACAGGGCAGCCATAATTAATGTCAATCAAATCAGGGTTTGCATGGTCGGCTATTCTTCCTGCTTCCCGCATGGAATTAATATCCGAGCCAAATAACTGAATTCCTATCGGGCGTTCGTACTCAAATATATCCAGCTTTTGAACGCTTTTGGCAGCGTCACGAATTAATCCTTCGGAAGAAATAAATTCGGTGTACATCAGGTCAGCCCCGTTCTTTTTGCAAACAGCACGAAAGGGAGGGTCGCTTACATCTTCCATAGGTGCAAGAAGTAAAGGGAAGTCGGATAATTCTATGTTGCCAATCTTAACCATTCTCTACGAATAACGAATAAACAACGAATTACGAATCTTTAAGTATACCAATTACTATGTTGTGAATAAATTCATATATTCGTAATTCCTAAAGATTCGTAATTCGTAGTACATTTGTGCAAAATTACCAAAAAATAAGGAATTTAATGGAAAACATTGAACAGGAACGGAAACCGTGGCTTAAGTTAATAGTTGTATTAGCATATATTTTTGTGTTCGGATTGATAACTGCAATTAGTTCGGGAGGTGACATAAAGCTAAACATGAACGATGCGAATGTGTTAAATCTTTTAAAATTTGCACAGGCAATAGGAGTTATCTTAATCTTTATTTTGCCTGCTGTTCTGTTTGCATTATTATGGACAAAACAAAAAATACATTACCTGGGGCTAACCACTCAACCTGCCCTTTCCACAGCCATAATAGCGGGGGCCGGTATGTTGCTGGCTATGCCGATGATAAACTGGCTTGCCGAAATGAATTCACAAATGCATTTGCCTGCTGCCTTGAGCGGAATAGAAACATGGATGAAAAACAGCGAAGCAGCGGCAGCACAAATTACCGAAGCATTTACCAAAGGCACTTCCGTTGGGGTATTAATAATCAACCTTATTGTAATTGCTTTTATGGCAGCTTTGAGCGAAGAACTGTTTTTTAGAGGCATATTGCAAAAGGTGCTGATAGAATGCACCAGGAATAAACATGTGGCTGTTTGGATTGGAGCAGCATTATTCAGCGCATTCCACATGCAGTTTTATGGTTTTGTCCCGAGAATGTTAATGGGTGGATATTTAGGTTATATGTTTTTGTGGAGCGGCTCGCTGTGGCCCGGAATCATTGCACACTTTATTAATAACGGTGTGGCGGTGTTCCTTGTCTGGCTTTCAAACCGGGGAACAATAAGTGTGGATGCTGATAAAATAGGAGTGGAAAATAATGAATGGGTGTATGTTATAATGAGTGCTGTGATGGTGGTTACAAGCATGGTGCTGGTGTATAGAAATGAAATGAGAAGGAAGAATGAAATTGTAAATACTAATATCTAAATTCTAAAAACAGAATTATTATTCCGAAAAACTTTGTAAATTTGTTAAACAAAATTTTTAATTATGACAACAGCAGCAATCAGAAACAATCTTCACAAGTTAATTGATGTAGTGAGTGATAACACTATTTTGAAGGCAGTTCAAACTATTCTTGAGAAAGAAGCGACAAATGATATTGTAGGTTATACAATAGAAGGTAAGCCCATATCACGAGAATTGTTGGATGAAGAACTTGAAGCTTCAGAATTAGATATTAAGAATGGTAGTGTTATGACTCACTCACAATTAAAAAAAGAAATTAAAAATTGGAGAACGGCAAAAAAGAAGTAATTTGGACAAAGACTGCAATAAAGGATTTAAATAAAATTTATGAATTTAACATCCCCATTTTTGGAGAAGAAAAATCTTTCGAATACATTGTTGCGTTAGCAAATGAAATAAATCTTTTAGAAGAAGGGTTTATAGCGATTGGCGCAAAGTATAAAAGTAAAAGATATCCTGAAATAGAGTATAGAAAATTAATTTCCTCCCATTACCTTATTATTTACAGGACAAAAGGCAAGAAGGTTTATATTAACAAAATATTTGATGCTCGCCAAAGTCCTAAGAAATTAAAAATTTAATATCCGAAATCCTTATTCCTGGATAATAAAAATGATACACAAAGAGGATATAGATAAAATATTTGATGCGGCACGGGTGGAAGAAGTGGTGGCAGATTATGTTACGCTTAAAAAGCGTGGCGTCAACCTGATTGGACTTTGTCCTTTTCACGATGAAAAAACCCCTTCCTTTTATGTGTCTCCTGCCAAGGGAATTTACAAATGTTTCGGTTGCGGCAAAGGAGGAAACCCCGTCAACTTTTTGATGGAGAAAGAGCAAATGACCTATCCGGAGGCATTGCGACATCTTGCCAAAAAATATAATATTGAAATAGTTGAAGAAGAAGAAACCCCTGAACAAAAACAAAGCAACAATGACAGAGAAAGTTTGTTTGTTGTTTCTTCGTTTGCACAAAAACATTTTTCAGAGAATCTATATAACAGTGATGAAGGAAAATCCATTGGATTAGGGTATTTCAAAGAAAGAGGATTCCGCGAAGATATCGTACAAAAATTTCAGTTAGGTTACAGCATCAACAAACGAACAGAATTTACTGATGCCGCATTGGCAGGAGGATATAAGTTTGAATATCTTGTAAAATCAGGGCTTACCATTGATTTTAATAAAGACGAAGAAAAACCCACAGAAGAAACAGAAGTAATTCATCACACATCAGAAAAGAAATACGTGGATAGGTTTTCGGGAAGAGTAATGTTTCCTGTTCATAATATCAGCGGACGGGTAATTGCTTTTGGAGGAAGAACTTTACGCACCGATAAAAAAGTAGCGAAGTACATCAACTCTCCTGAAATGGAGATATATCACAAAAGTGATGTGTTGTATGGAATTTATTTTGCAAAAAAAGAAATCATTCACCAGGACAATTGTTTTTTGGTGGAAGGCTATACCGATGTAATAGCAATGCATCAGGCGGGTATTGAAAATGTGGTGGCGAGTAGCGGTACTTCATTAACGGTTGGACAAATTAAACTGATAAGAAGATTTTCGAACAACATTACTATTTTATACGATGGCGACAATGCAGGTATCAAAGCCAGTTTCAGGGGAATTGATTTAATCCTGGAAGAAGGAATGAATGTAAAAGTGTTGCTGTTCCCTGATGGAGAAGATCCTGATTCTTATTCGAAACGAGTGAGCAGTGAAGAACTGAAAACATTTATAAAAGATAATTCGAAAGACTTCATTTCTTTCAAAACAAGTTTGCTTATTGGGGAAGTGCAAAACGACCCGATTAAAAAAGCAGGACTAATAAAAGAAATTGTGGAGAGTATTGCTTTAATTCCCGAAGCTATTTATCGTTCTGTATATATTAAAGAATGCAGCAGGATAATGGATGTGCAGGAAGAAGTGCTGCTGAATGAATTAAATAAAATAAGAAGAAAGAAATTTAATGAGAAGGGAATTCAGCCGCAACTTAACACTACAGAAATAGTTTCTATAGAAGAAGAGGTCGAAGATAAAAGAGAAAATGCGGTTGCAGATTCGGAGCACCAAGAACGAGATATTATTCGGTTGCTTATAAATTATGGAAACAAAATAATGCAGGTGGATAGTGATGATTTGGATGAAGATGAAAAACCTATACAACTTGACATTAGTGTGGCAGGTTTAATTATCCACGAATTGCAGCACGATGCAATTGAATTTGAAAATCCATTGTACAAAACCATCTATGAAGAATTTGTAACCCAACTTGAAAAAGATACTGTACCTGATTACAATTATTTCACCAATCACGAAAACATTGAAATTTGTGCATTGACAGTAGATTTGGTAAGCAGTCCCTATTCACTATCTAACTGGGAACAGCATAGCATATACATTACAAAAGAAGAAGATATTTTAAAAAGTTCCCTGAACAGTGCGGTATATGCGTTGAAAAGCAGAAAAATAGAAATGATGATAGTGGACATTCAAAAGCAGTTAAAAGAAAACCCTCCTGAAGAAGAAACGATGGCGTTGATACAAACTCAACATAGTTTACTGGAAGCGAAAAAGACATTTAATAAATTGTTAGGTAGAATTATAGTAAAATAATAATTCTCTTTTTATTTGGAAGTAACCTCTTTCATTTTATATATTTGCTACGTATTAACCCAAAACTCAAAACAAAATGGCAGGAATAAACAAAGTTATTTTAGTGGGAAACTTAGGTAAGGACCCCGAAATACGTCACCTGGAAGGCGGCACATCAGTTGCAAGCTTTTCTTTAGCGACATCAGAATCCTATAAGGATAAATCAGGTAACAAAGTTGAACAAACGGAATGGCATAAAATTGTATTGTGGCGTTCGTCTGCTGACTTTGCGGAAAAGTATTTAAAGAAAGGTATGACTATTTATCTGGAAGGTAAAATCAAAAGCCGTTCGTATGAAAAAGATGGGGTTAAACACTATATCACAGAAATAGTTGGTGATTCAATGACCATTTTAAGTAAAAAAGAAAACACCACTTCCGCAGAAGAAGGAAGCGGACTTACCGCAGAACTTGCTCCTGACAAAACGGACGATTTACCGTTCTAAAAAAAATCATTTATAATGTTTGGTTGTAATAAAGTATCTTTACAACCAAACATTTTTGTTTAACCAATACTCAAGATTTTGTACGACCCGAGTAATCTTTGTTTTTTCATTTCATCCCTTCTTACTATTACTGTTAATCAATTTTCTGTAGGTATTTTAATATCTATGGTTTCCATGTTGGTTCTGTTAGTTATTGTTTCATTTGTGTCTGCTGCCGAGTCTGCTTTCTTTTCGCTTACTCCAACGGATATGGAAGAACTGAAAACATCAGGCAAAAAAACAGATGAAAAGATTCTGAAGCTGGTGGCGGCTCCCAAACGATTACTTGCCACATTATTAATAAGTATCAATTTTATTAATATTGCAATAGTAGTTATTTCCACACTGGTAATGGACGAACTATTTGAGTTTTCCCCGGAAAGCCATATTGTAGGTTTTATTATACAAGTGGTAGCCGTTACATTTTTAATTTTATTGATTGGAGAAGTAATTCCCAAAATATATGCAACCCAAAATCCGTTGAGTTCCACGCGTGTGCTGGTTTACCTTGTTCAAATTTTACAAAGGTTGTTTTATCCCGTTTCTTCATTCCTTATTTTTTCTACTTCTATGCTGGATAAAATTATTAAACCCCAAAAGCATAATATTTCTGTTGATGAATTATCTCATGCACTGGAATTGGCTTCCGACAAAAACAACCCGGAGGAAGACCATAAAATATTGAGGGGAATTGTAAAGTTTGGAAGCACTGATGTGAAACAAATAATGAAATCACGGATGGATGTAGTGGCGTTTGAATACGAAAGAGATTTTAAAAAATTGCTGGATGATATTACCAACAGTGGGTTTTCGCGGGTGCCTATTTATAAAGAGAAGTTAGATAATATTGCCGGGGTGTTGTATGCAAAAGATTTGTTGCAGCATATTGATGAAGGAAACGAATTTGACTGGCACACTATTATTCGTCCGCCTTTCTTTGTTCCTGAAAATAAAAAGATAGATGATTTGCTTCGCGAGTTTCAGCATAAAAAAATACACCTGGCTGTGGTGGTGGATGAATATGGCGGCACATCCGGAATTGTAACACTTGAAGATGTGATAGAAGAAATAGTGGGAGAGATAAACGATGAGTTTGATGATGATGATATAGTATATTCGAAACTGGATGATGATAATTTTGTGTTTGAAGGCAAAGCACATTTGAATGATGTGTATCGTATTTTGGAAATTGACGGAGAAACGTATGAAGATGCAAAAGGGGAAGCTGATACCTTAGCAGGTTTGATAATAGAAATAGAAGGACGCATACCAACTAAAAATGAAAAAATTACATTTCATAATTTGCTTTTTACTATCGAGTCGGCTGATAACAGAAAAATAAAACGAGTGAAAATAACTATCGAGAAGAATGATATTGAAGTATAAAGTACAAAGTACAAAGTACAAAGTAGTGTTGCTCGCTATACTTCTTGGTTCTTGCATCTTGATTCCCTCCTGTTCGGATGATGAAGATGCTGTGCCAAAGCCGAGAGCTTATTTAAGACTAACATTTCCTGAAAAGAAATATGTGAAGTACGATGCCGATTGCCCGTTTACATTCGAGATTCCGGTGTATGCAAAGATGGGTGCTGATAAAAATTACAATGCCGAACCCTGCTGGCTCAATTTGAATTTCCCAACCTTCCAGGGAACATTGCATTTAAGTTATAAAGAAGTAAAAGATAATATCAATGCCTATATGCAGGATACTTACACACTTGCTTCCAAGCATCAAATAAAAGCTTCAGGCATAGAAGAACAACAAATATCCCGACCGAAAAATAAAGTATATGGATTGATGTATGACATTGAAGGCAACGCTGCTTCTTCGTTCCAGTTCTTTTTAACGGATAGTACTAAACATTTTATTCGAGGGGCATTGTATTTTAATGCAGTGCCTAATACCGATTCAATAGCTCCGGTGGTAGCATTTATCAAAGAAGATATTTATCATTTCATTGAAACTTTTGAATGGAAAGAAGATGCCGCTTCAAACAGTTTTGCGAAGACTGTGCATGAAAAACAAAGAGGAGGCAAATAACACGAAAGCTCCCGTTTGGTGCAGCACTCCCATAGTTACAGGCACTGCATAAAGTATAGTAATTATTCCCAAAATAAATTGAGCACACACAACTCCCAGCATTACGTTGGATGCTTTGCGTTGCAGTGATAACATATTCATTTTCCTGGCTGTTTCCCAAACATACAAAACCATAATTACCACTATGTATGCAATGGTGCGATGTATAAACTGCACTCCTGCCGGGTTTTCAATTAAGTTTTTATAAAAAGGTTCAAAAGAAGTTACTGTTTCGGGTATAAACTTTGAACCCATTTTAGGAAAGGTATTGTAAAACAATCCTGCTTTTAAACCGGCTACAAATGCTCCATAAATAATTTGAATAACTATTACCACAAACATTATTAATGACAATCGTTTTACTTTCCTGGTAATATCATTCTCTTGAATGGGCTTTGGATAAAGCAAATCGAGCGCATACCAGAAGGTGAAACCAAACACAGTGAATGCAGAAATAAGATGTGCTGCCAGCCGGTAATGACTTACATGTGGTTCTTTTTGCAAACCACTAAATACCATGTACCAGCCCAAAACGCCTTGAAATGCGCCTAACAGGAGCAACACTCCCATTTTTTTAAGAAGTGGTTTATCAAATTTTTTCTTTAACAGAAAATAAAAGAAAGGAATTAAAAACACAACACCAATGCTTCGTCCGAGAAAACGATGAATATATTCCCACCAGTAAATGCTTTTAAATTCTTCTAAAGAAAATTGATTGTTGATGATTTGATATTCGGGCGATTGCTGATATTTTTCAAACGGAATCTGCCAGTCAGCATCGCTCATTGGAGGCAGGGAACCAAGGATGGGATTCCATTCCACCATGGATAAACCGGAATGAGTAAGCCGGGTGATACCACCTATTACTACCATTAAATAAATTAAAAAACAGCCGGTAAGCAGCCAGATAATGATTGGTTTGTTTTTGTTCATTTGTTTATTAGTTGCCCAAACGTGCGGAATTTATTAGGGGCGCAAAGATAGAAGGAAGAAGAATTGGTTTTAAATTTATTTTTTAAGTATTAGAATCACTACAAACCGACTAATTTTTTGAGATTCCTCACTTCGTTCGGAATGACAGGTGTTTCCAGTTGGAGAGGCGAGGGGGAGGTCGGGGCGAAGCCCCGA
>JANYDQ010000103.1 GCA_025363555.1 Bacteroidota bacterium
TTTTTGTTAGCATGATGCAAATCTGCAAGTTTTTATAATCCAAAAACCTTTTTCTTGCAGATTTTTTTAACTCTTTTTTCAACACCTGTTAATAATATCAATGGGTTCATTGTTTTTGAGGGAGGACTAAGTATCTTAAAACTCCATCAGCATACTCCGAAACCCCATCCGCATATGCCGATGCTCTTAATTTTTGCAGCAACGGTATTTTTTGATTACAAAAACTTCCTTCAGCATTCGGCTTTTAAGCCAAAAACAGGGCAAAAAAATTTATTTATTCAATCAAATAAGAAAAAACGCTTATTTATACATTGCGTAAATACACTACTTTAACCCCCACGAAAGAAACTACCATGGGCAATAAATAATGTTAGTTCAAGAAGGAAAGAAAGAAGAGAGAAACATGTTATTTTTGGTATTTGGGAATTTCATTTTGGTGCCATGTTTTTATTTTGTTTACAAAAGCGGCTACTTCATTGGGTTGCCATTGGGGTAAGTATTGCCCATCGTTTAGTGTGCAATAAAGTGTCATTTGAAAGAGGGCGCGGAGGGTGCTGAAATAGGGCAACAGGCGGTATTCGGTGGGCGATAGTTTGCGTTCGGTCTGGTAGCCTTCTATAAAACTTTTTATAATGTGGGGTGGTTTATTTTTGTGGTCGTACCAAATAAATACCCCAATATCATAAGCCAGGAAGCCTTTTCCGATGAAATCGAAATCGAAGATGATGGGTTGGTTATGTTCTGTAAAGTGAATGTTTTCTGCCTGGAGGTCTCCGTGGCAAATGCCGTAAGCCAGTTCCTTTATGCTGGCATTGGTAAAGGTGTGGATAAAATCTTTTTGAAGTTCGATCAGATACTGGTACTGTTCGAGATGGTTGATTAAAACCGGTTTCAGCACAGTGAGAGTCTCTTTCAGCTGGGTGGCTACATCGTAATTGATGCCCACTGTGGCACCAGTGAAAGTGAGGGAAAAGGTGTGTATGCGGGCGGTTTCTTTTCCAAGTATAAAGGCTTGTTCAACGGATAGTTTTTTGACGGGTTGACCCTGGGCATAGGTAAATAATACAGCAATACGGTTGCCTTCAGGGGCTTTTATTTCTAAAGGGAATGCTCCTTTTATAGTGCCAATGGGATAGGAAATGCCGATGTCGGTATTGCTGTGCATCATAGCGAGCATAACGAGTTCTGTGTTGATGCTTTGGCGGTTTCTGTGGTGTGCGTTATAAAGGCGAAAAATGAATTTGTTCCCTGTTGGTTCGGTTACTAAGTAGGTATCATTAAATCCTCTTTTAAGGAAGGTAAGGGTGGATTGGGGATGTATTTTGTAATTGGTGATGACCAGCAGGCGCAATGCTTCGGTGAGGAGAGTGCAATAGGAAACGGGAATTGTTTTCATTGGAGAGGTTGAATTGATTTAGTATTTATTGGTTTCGTAATCATATATTTTGCCATTGTAATAAAAGCCAATGGTGTTGGTTCCGTACCTGAAAACAGGGAGGTCCCAGATGAGGTACATGTCGTTTACCTGTTCGGTAAGAAAGTCGATGGCTATTTTTCCTTTATAAAAATATTTGGGGCGATGGTTATTGTCTAAGTAGAGAGCTGAATTGGGTCCGAGCAGTATTCTCTGGTCGGGGATGAACCTGTCAACAGTATAGTTTTTTCCTCCGTAAATTATTTTCAAATCGGTATTGTTATAGTATTCTATAATGTTGTTCCTGGCATTTTGCACAGCAGGTACCCATGATTCGAGCGGAAGGATGGTTCCGTTATAATAGAGCATAAAGTTATCGTCATAGTCCACATAGCTTACCATGTTTGCGGCTACGGAATAGCTTTTGGGAATGTGGTCGCTTATTACTCTGGATTTGTTATTATAAAACACGTTGAAGGTATTGTTAAACCCATCAATGTACGCCACTATGTTTTTTCCGCATTGATAGTCGGTGATGTTGGTGGAGCCTGTTTCGTACACCTGCCCTGCGTAATAGATTTTAAAATTATTGCTTACATCGCTGTAGGCGTATATATTAATGCCTGTCAGCCCGCTTTTTATAACATTTGCCGAAACTGATTTTTCGATGATATTGATTTGTCCGTTTTCGTAAGCGTAAATGTATATACTGGATAAATCTACCCAGGTAACGAGATTCTCCTGGGCGTCAAACTGGTAAACTGCTCTTGCGAGTTGTTTTTTTTCTCCGTGTTCAAACACCATGAGCCGCTGTGCCATTTTATACACCAGGGCATAAGGGGTGGCAATCATTACACTTGGCAAGTCTTCTTCTATGGTTTGTGTTTCGCCTTTGTAATACACCCGGAGATAGCCCCGGTAATCAATGTAGGCAAGGTAATCAATGCCTGCACGGATACTGTCCACATGGTTGCTTTCCAGTTGAATGTTGTTTCCTTTATCGAACACATAAAAATGGTTGTTGTAATCGTAATAATATCCCAGTCCGTCCTGGGCAAAGGAAGATGAAAAGAGGAAACTAAAAATAAAAGCAGTAAATAGTTTTTGCATAATGGAAAAAAGGCAGGATTAACTGCACACATAATTTCTTTAGTACTATGTAATGGTTAACCTTACACCCCAAATTGCCTCAAATGGTGGTCCATGTGATTAAAATTAAGTTTTCCCCAATCGGCTTTGCTGAACTTACCAGCAAGTTTATTTTCAGGAATTAAAAAAGTAGCTTTTGTAAATTCGTCCACTTTGTTTTTCAGGGTTGTTTTCTCTGCTTCAAAATCGGAAGGGTTAATATTATTGTTCACCGTATTTATTTCCAGGAAAGTTTCTGCTTTTTCTTTTGGTGCTTTCATGTTCAGCAAAAAAAACTTTAACAGCCATTTGGGCATGGGAGGCGCATTAGCCACTGTGGGGTCTAATTTCCCCGTTGGAATATCCAGTGCCATGGTCATGTGGCGCAATGCCTGGTTTACATTCATTTTTCCCCATTGGGCAGGAGTACCTGCTTCCAGGCGGTCTATACGGTTCATTATTTCTTTTTTGGTGGTGGTGTCGAATAAATTTTTCATCGTTATAATTGTTTTAGTGAACTGCAAAAGTAATTTTTTTTTTAAACAATCAATGAACCATACTAATTTTAAAAATAAGCAACGGGAAGGAAAGATTTCAATTTTAAAAATCAATTTTTAATAAGAAACGTATATTTTCAGAACAGGCAAAAAGAAATTAAACTATATTTGCTTCCATCCTAAAACAAAAAGTATGAAATCAAAATTACTTACTGCGTTATTTTTTTCATCTGTATTTGCAATGAATGCAAAAAATAGTGAGCCGATAACACCTGCACAGGCAGTTCATCAATCTATAGGTAAAGCCAATCATCAGGCACATGCTAAAAGGTTAACGAACAAACATTCGGTTGCTCACACAAAATCTCTTACCACCAATTTGATGGACAGCACTTATACATGGCTATGGAGCGATACATCTTTTATATGGTATCAACCCAATAAAACCATTTTTACTTATGATGCCAACCTGAACAAAACCATGGCAGTTCAGCAATATTGGGATACAACTATTTGGGTTAATCAAACTCAAAACATTTACACCTACGATGCAAATAACAACCTGACCAACCAGGTTACCCAACATTGGGATGGAACTGCATGGCAAAATTTTTCTCAAACAAGCAATACTTACAATGCTACCAATCGCCTGCTAACCCAGGCAAACCAAAGCTGGAACGGAAGTGCATGGGATAATCAGTACCAATACTTTTATACTTACGATGTAAATAATAATGAAACCAGCTGGACCTATCAAACAGGTAACGGCACTTTATGGATTAACGATTCGGATGCTATGTACACGTATGATGTGAATAATAATATAACCACAGAGGTGGACCAGGTATGGAACGGAACTACTTGGGACAACACTATACAATACACCTATAGTTACAATGCGAACTTTAATGTGATCACTAATGTAAAGCAGGTTTGGAATGTTTCTGTTTGGGTAAACGATTCGCAAATGAGTTATACCTATGATGCCAACCATAACCAGACATCGGAAACCGACCAGGTATGGAACGGGACCAGTTTTGATAATCAACAGTTATACACTTCTACATTTGATGCAAATAATAATCAACTTACTTTATTGCTGCAAAGCTGGAATGGCACCGGTTGGGACAATGTATCTTTCGACTCCAATACTTTTGATGGCAATAACAATCAACTAACACAACAATCTCAAACATGGAACGGAACAAGTTATGACTATGCATACAAATACACTTATACTTATGATGCAAGTAATAACCAGTTAACATGGCTGCTGCAAACAGGAAACGGCAACACGTTGATAAATGATACAGAAGGTGCTTATACGTATGATGCCAGCCATAATCAAACCAGCCAGGTGGCGATGATGTGGGATGGTGCTAACTGGGTAAATGTAAACCAGGCGTTTTTCGGATTTGATGTGTACAACAATCCATTGCACACGGTTAATCAATACTGGGATAGCACCTTGGCATGGCATAATGCTGATTCTACTTTTAATTATTACAAGGCACCTTTAACAGTGGGTATGGTGAGTAATGTTCAAGACAATGCCATAACTATTTACCCTAATCCATTTACATCTTCAGCAATCCTTGTTTTAAATTCAGAAATAAAAAATGCTACTTTAAAAATGACTGATGTATTGGGAAGAGAGGTAAGAAACGAATCGCTATCCGGAAAACAAACTACCATTGAACGAAAAGAGCTGGTAAGCGGGATCTATTTTATACAAATTTGTTCTGTCGATTCTAAGTTGGTTTCTAATTATAAAATTATTATTACCGACTAATACAAATGCCAACTGCTGCCAACACCGATATTAAAGAAACCGTGAAACAATTGTTTTCGCAATACTTAACCAAACACAGCCACCGAAAAACACCGGAGCGCTTTGCTATATTGAATGAAATATACACACAGGGAGGGCATTTCGATATTGAGTCACTTTATGTTCAGATGAAAAATAAAAAATACAGGGTGAGCCGTGCTACGCTGTATAATACCATTGAATTATTATTAGACAGCAACCTGGTTACCAAACATCAGTTTGGCAAAAACCTGGCACAGTTTGAAAAGTCGTTTGAATTTAAACAACACGACCATTTGATTTGCCGCGATTGCGAAAAAGTGTTTGAGTTTTGCGACCCGAGGATTTTGCACATACAAAAAACAGCTTCTGAAATTTTAGGATTTAAAATAGACCACCATTCGCTTAACCTATACGGAAATTGCAATAAACTGTCGGCAAATGGTGTATGTGAACATAAAAAAAAACAACTAAATAAATAAATTATGATATTTCAATACAAAACAGAAACACAGGGAACTACCAGAATTTTTAACCTCTTTGGCGAACTGATAGACAGAGAACAACCAAAAGTAATGGTGGAAGATGTGGAGGAAACCCTTGAAAAAGGAACCATTAACATTTTGCTAAATTTAAAAGAGTTAAAATATATAAACAGCAGCGGGCTGAATGTACTCATTAACATATTGACCAAAGCCCGCAAAGCTGGCGGAGATGTGGCTATTTGTTTTGTCAACGACAAAAACAAAGAGCTGTTGCACATTACCAAACTCGATACGGTATTTAATGTGTGCAATACGGTAGAGGAAGCGATTGCCCTGCTGAATAAATAGTTCAAAAAAGATAATTAGTATTAATAATAAGTATCCGTTTAATCGGATAGATAAGAAATTGCAGTAAAATGAAGGTAGATGTGCTGTTAGGTCTTCAGTGGGGAGACGAAGGAAAAGGGAAAATTGTGGATGTATTAACTCCTAAATATGATATTATAGGAAGGTTTCAGGGCGGACCCAATGCAGGACATACATTGGAGTTTAATGGAATAAAGCATGTATTGCATACCATCCCGTCAGGAATATTTCATCCTAAGGCAATAAATATTGTGGGCAATGGTGTGGTGATAGACCCTGTAATTTTCAAAAAAGAAATTGATGCGCTTATTAAACTGGGCGTGGATGTAAAAGCAAAATTGATTATTTCAAAACGGGCGCATTTAATATTGCCTACTCATCGTTTGCTCGATGCTGCTTCGGAAGCATCGAAGGGAAAAGAAAAAATTGGCTCTACGTTAAAAGGAATTGGTCCTACATATATGGACAAAACCGGGCGCAATGGTTTGCGGGTTGGTGATATAGACAGTCCGCATTTTAAAGAAAAATATTTGGCACTGGTGGAGAAACACAAACAATTGCTGGCATTTTATAATTATACCTATAACCTTGCAGAGCTTGAACCTGCCTGGTTTGAGGGCATTGAAATATTGAAAGGATTAGAGCGCGTGGAAAGCGAACATTATATTAATGATGCCATGAAAAGCAACAAAGCTATTTTGGCGGAGGGCGCACAAGGTTCGTTGCTGGATATTGATTTTGGTTCTTATCCTTTTGTAACATCTTCCAACACCATATGTGCAGGGGCTTGCACGGGTTTGGGAATTGCTCCTAATAAAATAGGTAATGTGATTGGTATCTTTAAAGCATATTGCACTCGCGTGGGCAGCGGACCTTTCCCTACAGAACTAGAAGATGAAACAGGTGAACAAATTCGTAAAACAGGAAATGAATTTGGTTCTACTACTGGTCGTCCAAGACGCACAGGCTGGCTGGATTTGCCTGCCTTGAAATATGCAGTGATGATTAACGGGGTAACGGAACTGATGATGATGAAAGCTGATATTTTAAGTGGTTTCGAAACCTTAAAAGTATGTACTCATTATAGTTACCAGGGCAAACAAATAGATTATCTGCCTTACGATTATTCTCCTGAATTACTTTCTCCTGTTTACACAGAGTTGAAAGGATGGAACAAGGACCTTACCGGGTTGCACACCCCGGAAGAAATGCCGGAAGCACTGAACGAATACATTGCTTTTATAGAGCATGAAGTAGGAGTTCCTATTTCTATTGTTTCTGTTGGTCCTGACAGAACCCAAACATTAATTCGCAAAAAAGAAATGGTATAGTAATTGTCTTTTGGGCAAACCTTTTATACCAACACAATGAATAAACCGGAAAATAAAAATTTGATTTCTCGCAACGCAATTCGATTTTTGTTTTCCGTTTTTTGTTTCCTGTTATTTACTCCCCTCCTCTCCTATTCTCAACGAAAAGTTAAAGTGGTTCATGCCGGCTCGTTAAAGTTTGACAAGCAACTGGGCAATGGTGCGCAGCGGTTGATTGGCGATGTGGAGTTTCAGCAGGAAAACACATTGATGTTTTGCGATAGCGCCTATTTATACGAGAATAATTCGCTGGATGCTTTCGGACATATACATGTCAATCAAAACGACAGCATACACATGTATGGAGATTTATTGAAGTATGACGGGAATACAAAAAAAGCGCTCATCTCCAAAAATGTGATTGTGGATAAAGGCGATATGCACCTTACCACTGATGTTTTAAATTACGACATGGGCACAAGTGTGGGTTCTTACACCACTCCGGCACGGATTACCAATAAAGAAAATGTATTGACAAGCGACCAGGGATATTATTTTGCACAAACCAACGATTTGAATTTCAAAAAAAATGTGGTGCTAACTAACCAACCTGCCGGTCAGGCAAGTCCTGATTTTGTGATTAACAGCGACACCATGCGTTATAACACTACTTCCAAGATTACTTATTTTTTGGGACCCACTACCATCAGGAGTAAAGAAAATTCTATTTATTGTGAAGATGGCTGGTACGATACAAAGAAAGATTTATCACGGTTCAGCAGAAATGCTTATATACTTACCAAAGAACAAAAAATGTTTGGCGACAGCCTGTATTACGACAGGAACAAAGGAACAGGGAGGGCAATAAAAAATGTGCATGTAATAGATACCGCCAAACACATGGATATTAAAGGTGATTATGCTATTCATTATGAATTTACCAATACTTCCATTGTTACCGGTCATGCACTGTTGATTCAAAAAAACGAAAAGGACACGTTGTATGTTCATGCCGATACGCTAAAAGCAATTGGGGAAAAAGGCAATAGGGAGCAGCCAACAGGCAATAGAACCAAGAGTCAAGAATCAAAAGTTAAGAGCCAGGACAGTATAATCCAAAATCCAAAATCCAAAATCCAAAATCAACTTTACGCTTATCATAAAGTGAAATTTTTTAAAAGAGATTTGCAGGGAAAATGCGATTCGATGTTTTATAATTTAACGGATTCTACCATGCGGTTGTTTGGTTTGCCTACGCTGTGGTCGGAAGAAAACCAGCTGACGGCAGACAGCATAAGTATAGTGATTGGTGAAAAGTCAGTAAAATCGATGGATATGAAAGGCAATAGTTTTATGGTTTCGAAAGAGGACAGTATTCGCTACAACCAAATTAGGGGTAAACAAATGAAGGGGTATTTTAAAGACAACAACATTTACCTGGTTCATGTGGAAGGAAACGGGCAAACGATATATTATGTGAAGGATAAAAATATTTTGAAAGCAGTGAACAGGGCTGATTGCAGCGATTTGAATATTTATTTTAAAGATGAGAAATTAGATTTTATTGCTTTTATTACCAAGCCCGAAGCTACGCTTTACCCTATCCGTACAGTGGATGTGAAAGAGTTGAAGCTGAAAAATTTTTCGTGGAGAGCAAGCGAACGACCGCTGAAAATGATGGATATTTTTAAGTAGTGAAATTTTAAAATTCAAATTTCAAATTTCCTTCCCAAACAAAACAATTTTCAAATTCTTTTTTAAGATTTGTTTCTTTCCTGAATATACCATACACTGATGAACCGCTGCCACTCATGGATGCATAAACAGCACCGAGTGAATATAATTTCTCTTTTATACTTTTTATTTCGGGATATTGTTTGAAAACAGTTTTTTCAAAATCATTAAATATAAATTCTTTCCATTGTTCTATTGGTAATGTAAGAATATCATTTTCCAGCGAACGGGCCGCGTGTTTAGGAGTTACTCCGCTATATGCCGATGCGGTGTTTACATGAACGGACGGACAAACCAATGCAATAAAATAGTTGGATAAATCTATTTTCATGGATTCGTATTGGTCTCCTCTGCCTTCGGCAAAAGCAGGTTTGTTGGAAATAAAAAAAGAACAATCACTGCCCAATTGCCTTGCATAATGGTGCATTTCTCCCCACGAAATTCCCAGTTCAAATTTCTCATTGAGCAGGCGAATAAAAAAAGAAGCATCGGCAGAACCCCCGCCCAGCCCTGCTCCTATGGGTATGTGTTTATGCAAATGCACTTTTACTTTTGGCAGCATATAATCCTGTGCTATTAAATGATAGGCATAATAACACAGATTTTCATTTTCCTTTCCCGGAATTTGTATGCCTGTTGTAGTAAGAACAAAAGGGGAAGCTGAATCATCTATGTTTTCAACTACTTCGAGAGCATCGCATAAACCAACGGGATAAAAAACAGATTGAATGGAATGGTAACCATCTTCCATTTTTTCGATAATGTTGAGACCGATATTTATTTTTGCGTTTGGGAATTTAATCATGCAACAAAGATGGAAATAATAATTTGAAGATAACGAGATTTGGTATTTTGAAATTAAAAAAAGATGAAAAATGATGTTTTTTAAAGATGTGATGTTTTTTTATTTTCATTAAAAAATACACTTTTAATTTAGGCTGCATATCTTTATTAATAATAAGTTGGAGGCAAATTGAAAAGCAAAATGGCAAAATGCCGGGTTTTTAATCTCACTTGCTCAAACTGTCATTAAAGTACCCAAACCTACCGCTTAAGTCCCTAAACCTACCGTTCGCCAAATTGGCAGAAAAAATCATTTTTTTTTTCTATATTTTTGTACCGACAAATAATTTGTAAAGGAGTTAGCTGAAAATCCTACCAAAGAATAAGCGTAAAAAAAAAAAGAAAACAAAAAAATACTGAAGCAGAAAAAACGGAAAGCGTTAGTAGTTATGAGTAGAAAAATTGATAAATAAAATAAGTATTAATTATAAAACAAAAATAAAAATGAAAAAGAATCACTACTAAACGACTAATAAATGACTTATGGGCTAAAGCCCTTATCTGGTGAGGTTTCATTAACCCCAGCCTTAAGGCTGGGGTTACAAAACAGAA
>JANYDQ010000120.1 GCA_025363555.1 Bacteroidota bacterium
TGACCGCTGCCGCTGAAACAATTAAAGCTACTGCCGATGCCAAAAAAGCCGATGCTGATAAATTAAAAGCACAGGCAGACATAGCAAATGCAGATAAAGCCAAAGCCGATGCGGATAAAGCTGCTTCACTTGCCGTAAAAGCACAGGCTGATGCAGACAAAGCAAAAGCAGATGCAGAATCCAAAAAAGCACAGGCTGAAATTGCTGCTGCTGATAAAGCGAAAGCTGATGCAACAAAAGCTGAAGCACAAGCAGCAAAGGCAAAAGCAGATGCCGAAGCAAAAAAAGCACAACTGGAAATTCTGAAATTACAACCTCCAAAACCTAAAGCACAGCAGCCGAAAACAGCCGAAAAGAAATAGTAAACTGTTGACGACTTGAAATTTCAGTTGCCTTTTGCAATCTTGTCAAATTAACTTTTATTACAACTTGTTAATAAGATTTATTTGGTGAGCAGTGAAACTAAGCATATCTTTGCGCCCGATTTAAAAAAATCATACCAACCAAAGCAATTAATTATTAAAGATATATTGCGGGGTGGAGCAGTTGGTAGCTCGTTGGGCTCATAACCCAAAGGTCATCGGTTCGAGTCCGGTCCCCGCTACTAAGGCGGACTTTTCTGAAAAATTATCAGAAAGTCCGTTTTTTTTATTCTCTAAAATGCTTGATAGAGGGGGAATTGCAGAGAAATATGAGTTTACTTTTTTGGTTAGATATTGCCTTTTTTCTAAATCAATAATAGTGGGAAGAAATAGAACGTCCTGGTGTAAACTTTCGTACTTCGGCAGTAAACTTTCGTACTTAGTCAGCTAAACTTTCGTACTTCTTTAGTAAACTTTCGTACTTCCGAAGTAAACTTTCGATGTAATTTACTAAACTTTCGTACTTCCGAAGTAAACTTTCGTACTTCGCTACATGCTTTTTCAGCTTATTTGGCTTAAAATCAATAAAAAAATCCCTTTCTGACTATTCAGAAAGGGATTCGTGCCTTTGTTGGTGTTTTCACCAACAAACGTAGGCAATTTTTCCTCTTATTATTTTTGTTTCAGCGAAAACTCACCAGCCAAAGTTGCACTCTGGTTAATCACCAGTATTTTTGTAAATTCAGCAGTAAGCACCGCACTATCACTTGGGTTTAATAATTTAATATTGGTAAGCAAATCTTCCGGTGTCAAATAACCAATTATCGTTTTTCCGGTATTTATTAATTTCCGGCTTGTATCCACATTTTTCAGAGTTACACTTCCCCCTGCCGGCAAAGTCGAAACTGTGTTATGTGCCCTCACTCCCTGACCTGAAAAAGCAGTAGAAATAGCCTGAACCAATGCCGACACAGTAGCATTACCTGTCGCTCCCGTTTGCAAATATCCATAACACTGGTCACTTTCTTTCATCAACTCATGCCCCAGTTCCAGTATAGTATCATCTATTCCTTCCATCAGCGGAGCAATAATAGCACGAACAGAAACCAATGCAGCCAACAGGTTTTTATCCTTTGTAAATTCCGCCATATCAAACGTAGCAGGAATAACAGTCGGATTATTAAGCGCAGCAGGATATACCGCATTTACATAACCCGCTCTTTTTGTTCCCATTTTTCTTAACTTTTTACGTTCAGCAGGAGTTAAATTAATTAAAAAAGGCAACAAAGCATCAATGCCCGTTACCCCTGTTTGAATCGCTGTTTGGTCGGCTGGCGATAATACTGCACTTACATTTGAAGATGGCATGGTTTTAAGGTTTTTTTATTGAATTTATACTATTTGTTTTACAGGTTGCGAAGATACTACTCTTTTTTTTAATTAACAAAACAAAACTTTAAAACTTGCAATTTTGCAATTTTGACTTTATTTTCTTTTAACTTATTGTTTCATCATCCTATTTCTATGCGGAGTTTTCAGTCATGCTTAACTTACTCTTGCCATGCTGACCTTACTCTTGTCATGCTGAACTTGTTTCAGCATCCAATTATTTATTTCAGTCATGCTGAACTTGTTTTTGTCATGCATAACTTACCCTTGTCATGCTGAACTCGTTTCAGCTTCTAATTATTTATTTCAGTCATGCTTAACTTACCTTGCTCGCGCGAGTGAAATTGCAGGCGGCAGGCGCGAGTGTACCACTCGTGCCGATTATTTGGTGGTGTCCCACCACCCCTATATAACCTCCCTGCTTCATCAAAAAAACCTCCTGCCACCAATGTATAACCCCATTCCAATTCTTTATAAAATAATTAATTCCATCCTATTCACCTGAAAAAGGAAGAACTTTTAATATACTCAACGCATTTGCACTACTATATAAATAATCTTCTGGTCGGGCCACAATACCTTGTTTTACGGGGTTATTATGCAGATAATTCATTTTCTGCTTTATTGCTTTGTCACTCCATAATTCGATAGGATGATTGCCATTTTGCCAAAACTGGTATTCTTCATTTTGACTGTTACCTGTCCCGTAATATTTAAACATACGAAGCATCCATTCTTTCCGGCTTTCCTGCGGATGTTCATCAATCATTGTAATTAATTTTTTGGAAGTAAAACTTTTTAAATTACCTAGCAATATATTCAATGGCTGCTGATGAGAGGTTGCGATAATATGAAAATGATTGTTCATAATAACATAAGCGTATAATTCCAATCCTTTATTTTCCTGACAGTATTTGATATTTTTCATCAGTTCATATACATATTCTTTTCTTGTAAAAACATCAATCCATCCGGCAACTGTAACAGTGGCATAATATAACTTCCCGGATTCTGTTTTATATTTATCAGACATTTACTATGAATAAATCAATAAACAAATGTATCTATTTTTCTTTTATTGATAAGAATTTTTAATTGTATGGGTGGTGAGACACCACCAAATAATCAGCACGAGTGAGACACTCGCGCTGGCTGGGGGAACACTTCACCTGTGGCGTTATTAGTTGCATCTATATGAAGCAATGAGGCTGGTGCAGGAAAATTAGCACCAATGCCTACAAACCCCGCGTTTGCTCCTGTTCCAAGTATAACCATCCTTTGAGTGGCAGGCGCTATGCCGCCTGTATAGAAGTTTATTGGTTGCGCAGGATGAGAATTATTAATATCAAGTGGCTTGATTACTCCTCCCAGCCAACCAATGGATTCAGGTGGTATGGCGGAAACATTTCCTAATACAGTTGATTGAGAATATGATTTTAATTGCATTGTAGCAATTATGATTAGCGTAAAAATTATTTTTTTCATTTTGTTTATTGTTTTATAAATTTATAATTAAATATTTCATTCTTGTTAGTAATTTTAATAAGCATCATTCCGTTTGAAACGGTTGATAAATCAATAGTAATGTGTCTTGGTATTTTCTGTCTTGTAAAAATTTCCTGGCAAATAGAATTGTAGATTATGATATCATAATCTACATCTGTAAACGGAATATCGATATTTATAAAATTGTTAGCAGGATTTGGATAAAAAGAGAATAAAGGTTCTTTTTTTAATTCAGATGTTTTTACGGATGTGTTACACAAAAATGAATCAGTCGAAATACATATATCATCAATATAATAATAACTCTGATTTGATAAAGAATCAAATTTAATTGTATCAGTATGCGCATCATCAAAAAAATTACCAAGAACAATATATTGGTATGCCGAATCGGCAATAATACTTCCAGAAATATGAGTCCAGTTAATAGTATCATCAATAATAATTGATGAGTATACATGGGCAAAGTTATCAACAGGAGTAGGATTGCTGCCATTAAAAGGTATGGTAGATAATCGGATGCCTAAATTATTTGAAGGCGCACCAAATTGAAAAAAAATACCAGCCAGAACAGCATACATAGATAGAAAATATTCCTGTCCTATAATTAATGGCTGACTTAGTTGAATGCCAATATGCTCCCTATAGTTTGGAAGATATGATACATAAGTGCCGATAGCCGCATACGCATCACCTGTATGAGCTTGCTGGTAACCTCCTCCAGCATTTGGTACTCCAAAAAATCCAGGATTAGCACAAGAATTATAATAGTCGGGAGTAGAACTCGCAATACTATATTTATTCCATCCCGTTGCAAATTGTATTTGATCAATTGAATTCGGACAAGTATCATACAATTCAAAACTCGGATTAGGAACAAGGTTTTGTGCTTTACCATCAAAAGAACATGTAGAGAAATAAATCATAATAATTAAGCAGGAATATTTTTTCAAAGTTTTCATTGGTATAAAGTTTAATTTGTATGAGGCAAATTTACTTTATTAATTGTTGTTATAATTTTATTTCATTGTTATTTTACTTTAAGTTTTTCTTTCAAATATGGTGGCGACACGCCACCGAATAATCGTCACGAGTGAAAAACACTCGCGACAGCGCTATTTATTTACACACTCGCCGTGGCGGGGTAACACCATTTGGACAATCGGTACGGAATACTTCGCCTGCCCCAAAGTTTAATGAAGCAGGTAACCAGTTAGAGTTAATATGCAAGGCGGATAATGGCACTGCCGCATTACCATTAAAATCACCTATACCAATACTTTCAGTTGGCAAAGCTGGGTCTGTTTGACCGAAAAAATTAGGCCCTGTTGGAAAAGGAAGCCATTGTGCATTGGCTAATTGAATAATAATACAAAACACAACCATTGTTGCATATTTGTTAATTTGTTTTTTTATTTTCATTTTTTCTATTTTTTAATAAATTTTAAATTGTATGTTTTTTTGTTTGTAGTAATTGTTGCAATATAAACTCCGCTTGAAACTAAATTAATGTTAATTGGAATCTTTTGTTTTTGATTTATTTCTTTTAAAATAAAAATAGGTTCTCCAAATACAGAAATGATATTTATTTGTTTAATACATTCATTACTTGATTCTATAATTATTTCGCTTTCTGCGACAGAAGGAAATAAATGTACGTCTGAAATCAAATTAGAAATATTTTTTACTTCATCATGAAGAGAATCACAAGGAGTTATCAAAATATCGTCTATATAATAATAAGCATATACAAATCCTGAATTAAATGACCAACCAGTATTAGTTGCCACCGTGGTAGTACTATCCTTGAAATTTCCAAGAATAATATATTTTTCTCCTCCAATTGCTGTATAGATTCCAGATACTAACGTCCACCCATTTCTATTATTTAAATTATTAGAAGAAGAATTTTCAAATTGGGGGATAAAAGGTAAAGTACAAGGATACCCTGGACATGTATCATTTGTAAAAGCATTTGAAAAATAAATTCCAATATCGTTAGTTATATACCTGCTTGAATCAGATGGGCTAACATAAAACTGAATACAATAATTTAAATTCGAAATAAGTGAATCTATCAATTGAACCTGAATATATTCCCGATAATTATTTAAATGAAGGGAAGGATTGTTATAACGATAAGTTATTATTCCTGCATACCCATTACCAGTATGCGCTGGTTCAAATCCAACAAAATTAGAAGGGACTCCAGCAATATGAGTTCCACTTGTATCACACGAATTAAAATAATCAGGCGAAGCATGGTACAATGGATTTGTCCATGATGTGGCATAATTTAATAATGCATAATTATTCGGGCAGGTATCATACAATTCAAACGAAGGATTAGGCACAAGATTTTGTGCTTTTACAGTATAAAGACTCATAACAGTAGCGAACATTAGGATTACATTTTTCATTTTATTTAATTTTAATTTGTTTATAGAAAACAAATATAACTCATTTTTGCCTTCGGTATCTGTAAATCAGAAAGAGCGAAGGCAACATTTTTTCTTTTGCTTAACCTTTACAAATGCAGGAAACAAAAAGGTTTGGGAAAGAGTTGAAAAAATAAAAGAAGAAATTATAAAGAGTAAAGTAACGGTTGGTGCAATAGAAAATGAATCATTAAAAATGAAAACGGAAAGAAGTATTTTTAATACATAAATCATTTATTAATTATTTGAGATTACGAAAGTAGTAAAATAAGTTACAAATGTTTAATTATTTCCTTTTATTATCACCAATACTTGTTTCCTCTTTTGGTATTTAAGGTCAGAATGAAAAAATTTGTTGTGCAATCATATATTTTTCTATCTTTGCGTCCCTTTTAGAAAAAAGGCTCAATAAATTATAAACAAATAAAACAAAAAAACAATGCAAAAAAGTTATGAAACCGTCTTCATTATGACTCCCGTTTTGTCTGAAGACCAGACAAAGGAGACGGTAAGTAAGTACAAAAAGATGCTTACAGACAATGGATGCAAGATTGTGAATGAAGACCATTGGGGTCTTCGCAAGTTGCAGTACCCGATTCAGAAAAAGACTACAGGATTTTATCATGTGGTTGAATTTACAGCAGACCCTGCTTTTATAGCAGAGCTGGAGGTAGCCTACAAGCGCGATGAGCGGTTGCTAAGGTTTCTGACAGTGGCGCTTGATAAACATGCTGTGGCTTACAGCGAAGGCAAAAGAAATAAAACTAAAGTAGTTGCGTAAACGAAATTCTAAAATCTAAATTCAAAAAAAAAATGGCAGACAAATCAGAAATAAGATATCTTGCACCTCCCACAGTGGACGTGAAAAAGAAAAGGTATTGCCGCTTTAAAAAAAGCGGGATTAAATACATTGATTATAAAGACCCTAATTATTTGTTAAGGTTTATAAATGAGCAGGGTAAAATATTGCCCCGCAGATTAACCGGTACTTCGGTAAAATATCAGCGCAAAGTGTCAAAAGCTATTAAGCGTGCGCGCCACCTGGCTTTGTTGCCTTATGTGGCTGATTTAATGAAATAGAAATTAAATATTTTTAAAAAAGAAATTAAAAAATGGAAGTAATATTAAAACAAGACGTTAAAAACCTTGGATACAAGGATGACGTGGTGAAAGTGAAACCCGGATACGGAAGGAATTTTTTGATTCCGAAGGGGATGGCTGCTATGGCTACTGTGTCGTCTAAAAAGATGTTGACAGAAACTGTGAAACAACGTGCTTTTAAGGAGGAAAAGGTTAGGAAATCGGCTGAAGCGAGTGCTGCTAAATTGAAAGATGTGGTGGTAACCGTGGGTGCTAAAGTGGGTGAATCGGGAAAAATCTTCGGTTCGGTAACTTCGGTGCAACTGGCTGATGCGATGAAGAAATTAGGTTTTGATGTGGACAGGAAAAACATTAAGATGAGTGAGGATAGTGTGAAAACAATCGGCACTTATACTGCAGAAGTTCGTTTCCACAAAGAGATTACAGGTACTGTTACTTTTGAAGTGGTGCCGGAATAGGTGATTTTTTAAAAAACAATTTTAAAAGGCAACTCATTTATTTGGGTTGCCTTTTTTTGTTGCGCCTGCTTGCCGCAAAGACACCAATTCACAAAGAAGCACAAAGAAAAACTTTGGTGAAACTTTGAGTCATTGTGTCTTCGTGGCAATATTAGTTTTGTTTTTCTCTCAACATATTCCCGATAATTTTATCAATGGGTAATGTAAAATCATTTTCGGAAATAGATTTTAAATTGAGCCAACGGAACGTTATTTTTTCTTTTGAAATTATTTTGAAATCGTAAACAGGTTTTACTAAATAATAAATGCTGATGATTTGGTGGGAGGGGTTGTAAGCAGAGATTTGAAAATAATCGGTAGTGTAAAAATGTTCTGTAACTTCTATTTCGTTGTTTGTTTCTTCCATAAATTCGCGTTTGAGGCAATCAATGGTTCCTTCACCAAACTCCAAGCCGCCACCGGGAAATTTTGTTATTTCCATTCCCTTTATTAATTCATCGCACACCAACACCTGGTTATTTGAATTGATTAAAATTCCATATACACGAATATTGAATTTGTTTATTTCCATTTTATCCTGATTTCAAATTGCAGATTTCAAATTTTTGTTGCTCTGACCATTTCCCTTTTTCGTGGAGGACCGGGTAATGTTTCCACTACGAAGCCTATTTTTTTTAATGTTCGTTTTACTTCGCCTTTGGCACAATAAGTAACCAGACAACCATTTGGTTTTAATACTGAAAATAGTTTAGAAAACAATTCTTCCGTCCACATTTCCGGCTGAACGCGAGGTCCGAAAGCATCGAAATAAATTAAGTGATAGGTATCAGTAAAATTTATTTCCTGTAAAGTGTTATTTATTTTGTGAAGTGTGAATAGTTCAGATAGTGAAATTTCTGTTTCCCACCTACAGGTATTAATAGAAGTAAATATTTTTCCCGGATGAGATTCTGAAACACGTTCAGAATGACCAAATGTTTCTTCGTTTAAACATTCCACATAATTTAATTGACTGATTAAATTTAATTCGAGTGGAAAGGCTTCTAAGGCTGTATAATTAACAGCAAGGTTTAATTTTTTACATTCGAGAAAAGTAAGGAATACATTTAAACCGGTTCCTAACCCGATTTCTAAAATATGTACAGGTGAAATATTTTGAGAAGCAATGTGTTTTAATCCAGCTTCAATAAAAACATGTTTGCCTTCCTGTATGGCTCCATGAATGGAATGATAGTGTTCGTCCAGTTCTTTGAGATATAAAGAATGAGAACCATCGGCAGTTTTGATGATAGTGGGTTGCATTTATTTTAATGGTCCTACTTTTTTGTTATCAATTAACCATTGGGTAGTTTGCAATAAACTATGAGCGTAGTTTTTTAAGGTGTCTGCCAGTTGAGGATATTTTTGAAGATATTGATTGGGGTCTTTGTCGCGGTAATGCAATAAATATTCATTTTCGGCAGCATAGTTATAATACCAAAAGTACTGGTCGTTTACACAACCTAATTTATCATCAGCGCTAAAGGCAATATATTTTCTTCCTTCTTTCAGCAAATCAACTCCCAATGTATTATTAATGTACGTTCTGTTCAGCAATCCCATTATGGTTGGAAATACATCAATTTGTCCTCCTACGGCAGGGTTCATTTTTGGCTTAATAAGTTTTGGAGCAAAAATAAGGAGCGGCACTTTGTTATAGGATAAATTCATTTCGTAGCAATCGCGGTACCAGCTACCATGGTCGGCAATAAAAACAAATATAGTACTGTCGTACCATGATTTTGCTGAACACAGTTTCAGAAATTTATTGACAGACCAGTCAGCATATTCGGTGACTTGCTGTTTTTCTTCTTTTGTTTTTGGAACAAAACCATGTCCCTCGGGAATATAAATGGGTTCATGATCGCTGCCGGTTAAAATAGCGGTAAAAAATGGTTCAGGCGATTTTGCCATTTCATGTATTTCTTTTACCGCGTGTTCCATTAACACATCATCGGGCACTCCCATTGTACTGTGTATTTCTTCGGAAGGAAAATCTTTTTGTCCAATAATTTTTTGAAAACCATTTGCTTTTAAAAAGCCCCCCATGTTATCAAACTCTTGATCGTGGGGACAAATGAAAGCAGTTTGATAATTGAATTGATTTAATGTTGATGCAATGCCTGTAAACGGCTGATTGCTTTTTTCGTTTTCCATCGGGTGCTGGTTCATCAATGCAGGCATTCCAAACAAAGTGGCATATACCCCATTATAAGTATGTATCCCGGCAGAGAATACATTGGTGAATGTATAAGACAACTTTGCCAAACTATCTAAATATGGAGTCATGTTAACAGGATTATTATCTAACCCGGTTTTAGATAAACCCATTGATTCCATGATTACGATTACCACATTTGCTTTTAACGGTTCACCTTTTGCTTCGATTTTCCGGGCTATTGGAAATTCATTTGTGAGCATGTTTTTCATTCCTAAACTTTCCTGAATATTTTTTATTGCAAGCGAATCGGGCATAAAATCTATTTTTCTGTTGTCGGGATTCAAACTTGTTATAAAACTTTTAAAAAAGGTGAAATTGGGATTTAGTCCCAGCTGGTTCACAAAATTATCGTTGGATATAAATGCAGTTCCCCATTGTATAGGAGTTTTGAGTGCAACCCTACCCCGAATGCCTAAAAACAGTAACCCACCAACGAGGATTGAATAGAGCACATTTAAGAGTTTATGTTTTGCATTAAGGAATAATGTTTCGCGGTGAAGAAATAATGTTTTATCATTAATTATACGAACCCTGAATGCTGTTAAAAAAATTAATGCTGCAAATAATGCCATAAAGAAATAATTGATTTTGTTCTGAAAAATCATCTTTACCATAAATAAAGGACTATTTGTCCAGTTGAGAATGGACACAGTAAGCCGACTTAGATAATGTTCGAAATAAGGAATATCCACACAACAAATAAAAAATGCAACACAATAAATAACTATAACGAAGAGGTTGATTACCCGGTTCAACTTAAAAGATTTTTTCTTTTGAAATAAATGGTAAATAAGCAGTAAGGCAGGTATCGCAAGTATATAGCAGCTTACCACGGTATCGAACCGAAAACCCATTAAAAAGGCTTGTGCCATTAACCCTTTGGTGGCAGTTCCGGCTAATTGCATATTAAAAAGAACGAGCAGTAACCTGAAAATGGTAAATACCATTATGCCTGAAAAATAAACTTTCAGGAGGTAATGTATTTCAAGAGGAATAAAATGGAGAATTTTTTTCAAAGGACGAGATACCCTTAATCATCTCCCTGCAAAGGGAAAGGTAAGTGAGTTTAGTTTGTTATTTATTTAATAATTATTTTATATACACAGCACTTACTCTCCCCCTTGTAGGGGAGAGATGGAGAGGGGTTTGTTGTTATTTGCTTAACACTTTAAATTCTGTTCTCCGGTTTAGTTGTCTGCCTTCGTCTGTCTCGTTAGTAGCTACAGGCTGCTCTTTTCCATACCCAATAAAAGTTAACCGTTCTGTTTTTATGCCTGCTTTCACCAGGTAATCTACCACTGCTTTTGCACGGTTTTGCGACAAGGTTTTATTATACTCTGCTGCCCCTTTAGAATCGGTATGTCCGGAGATTTCAATTTTAAGTGTTGCATTATCATTCATCAATTTTACCAGCCTCTCCAATTCATTTGTTGACTCAGAACGAAGAGTTGATTTATCGAAATCAAAGAAAATATTGTTTAGCACAATTTTATTTCCTACTGCCAGGCTTTTTAATGCTACATCCTTGGTTACCTCCTGAAAGGCTGCTGTTTGGGGTATATCAAAGTTTTCGGAATGAAACAAATATCCGTCTTTTTTTACCGCTATTCCGTAATTTTTGCCGGCAGGCAACGACACTAAATATTTTCCGGTGGAACTGTTGGATACAAAACTAGCAATAACTGTGTTCTTCTGATTATCCACTAATTCAATGGTGGCATCCAGCGGAAGGGTAGTTTTTTCGTCAGTAATCACTCCTTTCAAGATAGTTAACTGCGCTTCTTTAATGGTCAGCGAAGGAGCAATTACATCTTCTTTTACAGGAGCTGCCACACTGCCCAGCAGGTTGTCTTCATTATTTAATACCATTGGTTTTTCAGCACCCAGAAAAGTAATCATATAAATATCTTTTTCGCCAAAGCCTTCGGCATTGAAAGAAGAGTAATAGCCGTGCCTTCCGTTTGCCGCCATCACAAAAAACACATCATCATCAGGAGTGTTTACAGGATAGCCAAGGTTAACGGGCTCCGACCATTTCCCGTTTTCAAAAACGGATTTAAAAATATCATACCCTCCCATTGTTTTATGGCCCTGGGAACTAAAATAAAGTGTTTTGCCATCGGGATGAATAAACACCCCTTCTTCACCGTAACGTGTATTGATAGTTGGTCCCAGGTTTACTGACTTTCCCCATTTGCCCTTTTCGTCTTTCTGAGACATCCAGATATCCCTGTCGCCCAAGCCATCTGTACGGTCGCTTACAAAATAAAGTGTTTTACCATCTGATGAAAGAGATGCAGACGATTCATGAAAATCTGTATTTACATTTTTATTTAATTTTTCGGGTTTGGACCAGGTAGTGCCCACCAAATTACATTCATAAATATTGCCATCTCCTTTGTCGTCCAAATATACATATAATAATTGCCCGTCAGCAGACAAACCCATTGTAGCATCGTGACGCTTGGTATTTATGGGTGGACCTATGTTTTGAGCGGGTGACCATTTTCCGTTTACTTTGGTGGAAACATAAATGTCTTCCATGTATTCATTTGTAAACTGGTCAATAGAACCGCCTGTGGTAGTGTTTCTCCGGGAAGTAAACATCATTACCGATTCATCTGCTGTGATTACAGGACCATAATCAGAGTACTCTGTGTTTATGGCATTTCCAACATTGTCAATAAAAACCCGAACTGGAGTTTTTACTAATTCTTTTCCCGTAAGGCATTCTTCAATTTGTTTGCTTACCGCTTCCAGGGTTTCTTTGTTTTCTTTTGAAACAGGCAGTTGTTTCTGGAATATTTTGAACTCTTCAATGGCTTTGTCCCATTGTTTATCGAGATGATATGCTTTCCCCAGCAGGTAATGAATCTGCACATCCACAGAAGGATTAAGGCTCAATGCTTTTTCAAGATACGGAATGGATTTTATTTTATTGTTGGAATACAAATAACATTCCCCGAGCCTGAAGTTTAATATTGCATTGTTCGGATTAAAATTATTGGCAAGTAAAAACGGAGCAATGGCTTGTTTAAAAAAAACAGTTCCCTGGTCCATAAATCTGTCCCCTTCGTCCATATTTTTCTTGGCTTCCTTTAATCCATCTTTATTGTCCTTAAAATTTTCTTTTACAAAATCCACATTCTGCCCAATGGAAATGCTGGTAATGAAAATTGATATTATTAGTAGTTTGTTCATTAGTTTATCTATTAATCCTCACGCCCAATTCCTCTCCAAAGAAGAGGAGAGCCATTGTGTGAAGTACTTTGTATATTTTATTTAATTATCAATTATCTTTCTCACATAACACCCCTCTCCTTTGGAGAGGGGATAAAGGGGAGAGGCTTTTTATTTACAATTGCCGGTATAATCCTTTGCTGCACTCACACCCAGCTCCACTGCTTTTTTCCAGTCTTCACAAGCCCCTTCGTCATCTCTTACCATTTCTTTTGCAATGCCCCTGTTCAGGTAGGCATAGCCGTATTTAGGATTTAACTTAATGGCTTTGGTGCAATCTTCCACACTGCCTTTATAATCCTTCAGTTTAAATTTAGCTGCTGCCCTGTTGTTAATTGCAAATTCATAGTCCGGTTTTATGTCAAGTGCCTTATTAAAATCCACTATGGCACTTTCATAATCACCCGCATCAAACCTGGCACTACCGCGATTATTGTAAGCAATCGCATAATCTTTTTTATGATTAATGGCTTCAGTATAATCTGCTATGGCCCCTGCAAAATCGCCTTTCCTGCGCCTGGCGCTGCCCATGTTATTATAAGCAAATGCCATATCAGAATTAGCAACAATCGAATTTTTATAATCCTTTATCGCACCATCCAGGTCGTCTAGTTCCCGCTTGGCACTGCCCCTGTCGTTAAACGCATAGGCATAATCGGGCTTGTACATGATGGCGGTGGTAAAATCTGCAATCGCACCTTTATAATCACCTGCTTCAAATTTTATTCCTCCCCGGTAATAATACGCCTGGGCGTAATCTACTTTTAATTGAGTTGTTTTGGTGTAATCGGCAGCGGCTTTTTCTTTATTTCCCAAGGCATACTCTGCCTGTCCGCGACTGAAATAGCTATCCGGTTTTTGGGCAATGCCCAATGCCAGGTTAAAATCTGCAATAGCCCCGTTATATTCTTTCATCTCAAACTTAGTGGTGCCGCGGTTATAATACGCCCTTTCAAAATCCGATTTCATAGCAATAGCATCCGAAAAGTTTTTTAACGCATTATTGAAATTTTTGTTTTTAAAATCTTCAATGCCTTTATTATAGAGCTTTTCCACCATAGCGGTAGTGTCTTCCAGTATCTTTGCTTTTACCGTATCGTTTTGTGCAACACCCACAGGCTGCATCAGCCAAACACTAAAAAAAGCAAACAGAATATTTTTAATTTTCATAATCTCTCATTATTTTCAATGGATAAAAGTAGTAAGTTTTTTCAGATGGAGGAAAAATGATTGAAGGAAAAGACATCTTTCATTTCTTTATAACATCTTTACATCTTAAATCATACCTTTGCTTAAATCACATTTTATTGATAATTGACTAAGTTTATCCTTAATAGAATCAACCAAACAAGGCAATACATTATAAGTGTTGCTACAATTTTAATAGTTGCCACATTTTGCTTTTTTCTTTCCGCTTTAGTCGCTTATAAAATAGTTGCACTACTATTATTACTTACCGTTTCTTTAATCGCCATGTTTTTTGATATCCTGCCTGTGCTGCTTGCGGCAGTATTAAGTGCGTTGGTGTGGGATTTCTTTTTCATTCCTCCGCGATTTGCTTTTTCGGTAGGCAGCACAGAGGACACAATTATGCTTGCCATGTATTTTGTAATTGCGTCTGTAAGTGCTGTGCTTACCTACAAAATAAGGACGATGGAAAAGGAAGAATATAAAAAGGAGGAAAAGGAAAACGCTCTAAAACTTTACAATATTCTGCTTAATTCTCTTTCGCATGAACTGCGCACTCCTATTGCTACTATAATAGGAGCAAGTGATAATTTACAAACAGACAATAATAAATTATCAAAAGAAAATAAAGAAGAACTTGTTTCTGAAATTTCGAAAGCTTGCTTACGATTAAACAGGCAGGTAGAAAATTTGCTGAATATGTCGCGTTTGGAATCCGGTTTTATCAAGGTAAAAAAAGACTGGTGCGATATAAATGAATTAATTTATTCTACCGTTCATCTTTTACAGGCGCTAAAACCTGAAAAGATGAACGTCAATTATCAAATCCCAGCCTTGATAATAAGTACGACCCGAAACGGGGAGAGGGAAAATTCAAGGAGGTGAAGCTTGGAGAAAAACTCGATGCCGCAATGGCAGATACGGGTGGAAAAATATTTGATGTCAAATGTTCTGCTTGCCACAAACTGACGGATGAAAAATTAGTTGGTCCAGGATGGCAAGGGGTAACAAGCCGCCACGCACCTGAATGGATTGAGAATTTTGTTACCAATACAGATGAGATGATTAATAAGGACCCTGTAGCCCAGGCACAATTGGAAATCTGCCTGGTTCGTATGCCCAATCAAAGTTTGAGTGATGAAGACGCAAGAAATCTTTTAGAGTTTATGCGCAAAAATGATGGAGTAAAATAAAAGTATTTTAAATTATGAAAAAGTTAAAAATAAGTTTTTTTTCAATGTCTAAAATTTTTGTTGTCCAAAGATTACAATCCTGCAAACATAGTATCTCTTATTTTTTCTATCATCTATATTTACAACAGGTCCGAATTTATTGAGTTGCTATTAAGTAAGCTATTACAGCGAAAACAAATCTGGTTAACTTGCGGGTGTCATCATACCTCTTTACGGTTTTTAATTGGTGCAAGGCATTCCATTGTTAATTTTGATTTAATCTAATAGATTTAAGTAGAATTATTATTTTATTGCGATTAGATGTTTCTGCATTGATGGGATACAGGTGCGGTGTTCAAAGATTTTTTCTGAACAGGTTTTATCATTAAGAAAATTTAAACGAAAAGATTTATAAATATTAATTAATTCAAAATGAAAACAGATTTATCAAACAGATACGATATTGAAAAACTGATTACCTCCTTTTACGATAAAGTAAAAACAGATTCAACTATCGGATATATTTTTAATGATGTGGTAAAGGTAAATTGGCAAAAACATTTACCTGTTATGTTTAACTTCTGGGAGAATGCTTTATTCTATACCGGCAATTACACAGGCGATACCATGAACATTCACCGTCATCTCAATCACATCACTCCCCTGTCAAAGGAACATTTTAAACAGTGGGAAAAACTGTTTACCGAAACAGTGGATGAATTATTTGAAGGACCAAATGCTGAATTAGCGAAACAAAGAGCTGTCAGCATTTCTACTGTGATGCAAATTAAAATAGTTGCATGAACAAAAAAGAAACGCAAACAAAATTTGTTTACGCTCGAATCAATACACTATCAGTTCTTTCTGCTAAACTAAAAATAGAATTATGGATTATCAACGGGCGGCTGACTGGGGTAGTTGTATAAACGGAGATCAGCCACGATACGATATTGTTTCGGTGGGCACCACCGTGGTCATTTACATTTCGGCAGATATGTTTTTAAGTTTATCCGACTCCATACCTTTCCTTGGCAATAATAGAACGAACCAATGCTTGGCTGGACGCCTTTAAAGCTCTTTTGGTGCGTTTTGAAACAAATAAAATTCACTGAAAAGTACTACATTTATTAGCCTTTACCGTTTTTTATCACGTCAACTTTAAACAACTTCATTTAGAAGATTTCTTTTCAAGTTCTTCTTGTGAAACAAAATTCCCTGCTTTAATTTGTTTTTCAGCAGCTACTAAACTTTTATTGTACTGCTCTTTCGTTAATGGTTTTCCATCAACCGTATAAGCAACAATAATTTCTTTGTCTAAAATTTGAGTTATCTTTTTTAAAATCAACTCGTCCTTTACTGTCAAAAGTTTTTGAACTAAATCTAATTTTATGGATTGAATATTCATTTGTTATTTTTTTATTAAACAAATTTAAGGAAATTATTTCACTAATGAACCAACGAACTAACGCTCGTCATCATCCCTATAAAATCATCAAATAAATATCTTGCATCATAAGGACCCGGACAAGCTTCGGGATGATATTGAACAGAAAATACATTTCTGTCCGTGTACCGGAAACCCTCAATGGTATTATCATTCAGATTAACATGAGTAACTTCCATATTTTTAACTTTAGCCACATCCTCCTCTCTTACCGTAAAACCATGGTTTTGCGAAGTAATTTCACTTTTGCCTGTAATAATATTTTTCACCGGCTGATTAATTCCTCGATGACCTTTGTGCATTTTATAAGTTGGAATACCCGAAGCTTCAGCAATGAGTTGATGTCCGAGACAGATACCAAAAGTAGGAACACCTGAATTAATTATTTTTTTTATCGTAGCAGCTTCTTCCTTCATTACACCGGGGTCTCCGGGTCCATTACTAATCATAAATCCATCAGGCTCCCATTTCATCATTTCCTCTAAAGTAGTTTTTTGAGGAAACACCTGTAAGTAACAACCACGCTCAATAAGAGAACGAAGTATATTTTTCTTAACACCCAAATCAAGCACAGCCACTCTATGTTTCGCAGATGAGTCTCCTAAAAAATAGGGCTTGGTTGTACTCACTTTTGACGAAAGCTCCAAACCAGCCATAGAAGGCACTTTAGAAAGCTTTTCTTTCAGCACTTCAACATCCAGTGTTTCGGAAGAGATGATACAATTCATAGCTCCTTTATCTCGTATATAACGAACTATCGCGCGGGTATCCACATCTGAAATAGCCACAATTCCATTATCCAAAAAATAATCTTTCAGCGAACCATCGCTTCTTTTGCGCGAATGAAATGTTTCAAACTGTTTGCAAATCAATCCGGCAATTTTTATTGAGTCCGATTCCACTTCATCTTTATTCACACCATAATTCCCAATGTGTACATTGGTAGTAACGATAATTTGCCCATAATATGAAGGGTCGGTAAAAATTTCCTGGTAGCCTGTCATACCAGTATTAAAGCATATTTCCCCGGTAGCAGTACCTATAGTTCCAGCCGCTTTTCCAAAAAAAACTTTGCCATCTTCCAGTAACAGTATGGCGGGTGATTTGGTTATGTATTTCATATTTAAAATAGTATCAGGTACAAAGTATAAAGTATTAAATATTCTGTTTTTTTAAGTTTTTGTACTTTGTACTACTGAATTAATACTTTGTACTTAATACTCTATTCAAAAAAAAAGGATAAAGCAAAAATACTTTATCCTTTTTAAAGAACGATAGTTTTAATCAAACAAATTATTCACTTTTTGTATCTTCGTTTTTTGTTTCTTCAATAGGTTCAACAGTTGTAGCGTCAATCGTTGTTGATTTCTTTTTTCCACCACGTCTTGCAGATTTTGCTTTTGCAGGAGCTTTTGCACCCAGCATGTTTTCGTTGTAATCAACCAACTCGATAAAACACATATCAGCATTATCGCCCATACGAGCACCAGTTTTCAAAATGCGAGTATATCCACCCGGACGGTCCGCTATTTTGGTTGATACTTCTTTGAATAATGTATCCACTGCTTCTTTGTTTCCCAAATAGGCAAACACAGTTCTTCGCGAATGTGTAGAATCTGTTTTTGATTTTGTCAAAAGGGGCTCTACATATATTCTTAATGCTTTAGCTTTTGCAACAGTAGTTGCAATGCGCTTATGCATAATTAATGAACTGGCCATGTTAGCCAGCATCGCCTTGCGATGAGCAGTTTTTCTGCCTAAGTTATTTAATTTATCTCCGTGTCTCATTTTTTTAAGTATTTAGTATTTAGTACAAAGTACAAAGTACTTACTACTTTAGACTTTGTACTTTCTACTATTGTTATTCTCTATCTAATTTATATTTCGTTAAGTTCATTCCAAAATTCAATCCTTTGTTTTGAACTAAATCTTCTAATTCGGTTAATGATTTTTTACCAAAGTTACGGAACTTCAACAAATCATGTTTTGCATAAGAAACCAGTTGAGCCAATGTTTCCACATCAGCAGCTTTCAAACAATTTAAAGCACGAACCGACAAATCCATATCAGTAAGTTTTGTTTTCAATAACTGGCGCATGTGTAACGATGTTTCGTCAAATTCTTCAGTTGCCATTTTCTCTTCCGTATCCAATGTAATGCGCTCGTCAGAGAACAACATAAAGTGATGAATCAAGATTTTAGCAGCTTCTTTCAATGCTTCTTTCGGATGAATAGAACCATCAGTAACAATGTTCATGATTAATTTTTCATAATCCGTTTTTTGCTCCACACGAAAATTTTCTATGCTGTATTGAACATTTTTTATCGGAGTATAAATAGAATCTATTGGAATAACACCTGCATGTGCTGTGTTTGGCTTGTTTTCTTCAGCCGGAACATAACCACGACCTTTGTCAATGGTAATTTCCATTTTTAATTTCACGCTTGATTCCATGTTACAGATAACAAGGTCAGAATTCAACACCTGGTAACCGTTAATAAATTTACCAATATCACCGGCAGTCATTTGGGTTTTTCCGTTAATGTTAATAGTTACTTTTTCGAAATCAATTCCACCGTCAATTTGTTTTTTAAAACGAATTTGTTTTAAATTCAAAATTATTTCAGTTACATCTTCCGTAACACCTTTAATAGTTGAAAACTCGTGATTAACACCTTCTATACGAACTGTTGTTATTGCATGACCTTCCAGTGACGACAACAAAATTCTTCTTAATGCATTACCTACAGTGATACCATATCCGGGTTCCAAAGGGCGAAATTCAAACTGACCTTCTGTGTCGTTCGAGTTAACCATTATTACTTTATCCGGTTTTTGAAAAGCTAAAATTGCCATGTTTTATTTTTGATTTAAGTTATTACTATTTTATTCTTTTTACTTATTACTTTGTACTTAAGACTCAAAGATTATTTAGAGTAAAGCTCGACAATAAGTTGTTCTTTAATATTTTCAGGTATTTGAGCTCTTTCAGGAACAGAAATAAATTTACCTGTCATAGCTGTTTTATCAAAATCCATCCACGGGTAAACATTCGCTGCTCTTGACAAAGAAGCATTAATTACTTCCATTGTTTTCGAACGCTCACGAACACCAACCACATCGCCTGGTTTTAGAATATAAGAAGCTATATTTACCACCTTATCATTTATGGTAATATGACTATGACTAACCAATTGACGAGCTCCGCTACGTGTTGGAGCTATGCCCATACGATAAACAACATTATCAACACGAGATTCGATTAATTGTAACAATACCTCACCAGTAACACCGTGTGCACGTTGAGCCATGTGATAAATCTTTTCGAACTGACGTTCCAAAATACCGTACGTGTATTTTGCTTTTTGTTTTTCCATCAACTGAACAGAATATTCAGACTGTTTAGAACGTTTCTTAGACAACCCGTGCATTCCCGGAGGATAGTTCTTTTTTTCCAAAGTTTTATCATAACCAAATATTGGTTCTTTAAACTTTCTTGCTATTCTTGATTTCGGACCTATGTATCTTGCCATTTTATTATTTGTTGAATTTTAGTTCTTTTGACTTTGTACTTAATACTTTTGACTTTAAGATTAAACTCTTCTTCTTTTTGGAGGACGACAACCATTGTGAGGTATCGGGGTAATATCCATAATTTCACTTACTTCTATTCCTGCTCCGGATAAAGTACGGATTGCCGATTCACGACCACCACCCGGTCCTTTTACAAAAACCTTTACCCTTCTTAATCCTAAATCGTGAGCCACTTTAGCACAATCCTGGGCAGCCAACTGGGCAGCATAAGGAGTATTCTTTTTTGAACCACGAAATCCCATTTTACCGGCACTTGACCAGGAAATCACCTGTCCTGCGTTATTGGTTAATGAAATAATGATATTATTAAAAGTAGCATTAATATGAGCTTCGCCCATTGCCTCCACTTTTACAACTCTTTTTTTCGCAACTGCCTTTGTAGCCGTAGTTGCCTGATTTGTTTTTGCCATCTTATTATTTAGTTACTTTTTTCTTGTTTGCAACAGTTTTACGTTTACCTTTCCGGGTACGTGCATTGTTTTTTGTAGTTTGCCCGCGAACCGGTAAACCCAAACGATGACGAATACCTCTATAAGACCCAATATCCATCAAACGTTTGATGTTTAACTGAACTTCAGAACGCAAAGAACCTTCCAGTTTATATTTTTCTGTAAGAATGTTACGAATATCAGTCAATTGCTTATCGTTCCAATCCTGAACCTTAGTATCAAAATCAATACCTGCTTCCGTTAAAACTTTACGCGCAGTACTTCTCCCTATTCCGAAAATATAAGTTAAGCCTATTTCGCCTCTTTTGTTGTTTGGTAAATCAATACCCGCAATTCTTGCCATTTTATTTTAGTTTAAAATTTCAAGTTTCAAGTTCAAAGTCATACTACTTTATACTTAATACTTAATATTGTTTTAATTATTTTTGTCTTTGCTTAAACTTAGGGTTTTTCTTGTTGATTACATACAAGACTCCTTTTCTGCGCACAATTTTGCAATCCACGCTTCTCTTTTTAACTGATACTCTGACTTTCATATTATATACTATTTGCTAATTTTTATTTTTAGGGAGGGCAAAGGTAAAAAACTATTCAATATAAACAACAAGGGGGTGAAAATATTTTATAAGCTACTTTTTTCAAATTATATTGATATTATGACCTGGTCGGAGAATTTCTTACTGTTTTTAATGTTGCGGGGTAGTTTTATTGCAGTTTATCAGGTCTGTCCGGGCTTTTCTTAAAAAGATTACGCACCAAATGTATTCGCTAATTGACTTTTTTGCTATACCCAGCATACATACAAAAAATGCCCTACCCTATTATTTTTAATTGATTTTGATTATTTTTTTGGTCGTGCTATACTTAGCACTGCTTATTTTTAAAAAACAGATGCCATTCCCTGCACCATATTCTCTTTTCAGGAAAAAACCGATAAAAGTAGCGGTTAACAGTTGGTAATTTTCAGTCGCACCTGGATGTTAACCTTATTAATTGGGTCTCTTCACAGACCTTTATAACTGTTGCAAATGGAACTTAGGACAGGTAATACAAATAATCGTCATGAGCGAAACACTCGCGTGCGGTGGTTGGGGCAATAAAAAAGATTATCTTTGCATCTGTTCTTTGACATATTATTTTAATCAAACAAAGAAATACGTATTTTGATGTATTCACACCGCGTATCCACCTTCCCGAAAAACTCCGCCAGTTGTGATTTGATTTCAAAGATTGGTATTTTACATTTTAACTTCCGATTAAAGAGACCATTATCTAGTTGTGATTTGATTTCAA
>JANYDQ010000154.1 GCA_025363555.1 Bacteroidota bacterium
ATGACCATAGGCAATTTTCATTTACCTGCCAATACCAACACCCAAATAATTAATGGCGGAGCTGTGGTTCCTAATATGGCTTATTATTACATAGATGATGTAAGTGTTACGGATTGCGGGAGTGTAGGGGTAGCAGAAATAAAGAAAGAGGAAGATTTCAAACTATATCCTAACCCCAACAATGGTAATTTTAATTTAGAATATAATATTAGCTCTACCGAAACCGCATTGCTAACAATATATGATGTTGCGGGTAGAATAGTAAAACAACAAATATTAACTTCTGAAAACAAAACAATAGTAATAAATGCTACAGAATTAAATGCAGGCGTATATTACTACGAAATAAAAGTTGGAGAACAGAAAGTAAAATCAGATAAATTAATAATTATTAAGTAACAAATCAAAAAACCTCTTTTGTACAATGGTACAAAAGAGGTTTTTTATAATATATATGAAATGAAAAATGTCTTATGTCTTATGTCTTGTGTCTTGTGTCTTTTATGTAATTTAAAATCTCAAAACCTTGTTCCTAATTATTCTTTTGAAGTTGATACTGCTTGCGCAGGTGGCACCGAAATTTACTATGCGCTACCTTGGTTTCAACCATGCATTTATTCAGGTAATACAACCAATAGTTCCAGTTCAGATTTATTTAATATTTGCCAACCATATTGGAATGCGGGACTTCCTTTGAATATAAACGGTTATCAGTTTGCAAGAACGGATAGTGTTTATGCAGGTATTTTTTGTTACCGAACGGTTAATAGTAGAGAATATTTAGAAGTACCACTAACAGATACATTAATAAATAACCATAATTATTGTGTTAAATACTATGTTTCATTAGCCAATAATTACGGAACAGCAATCAGTAATATGGGGGCTTATTTTTCAACCGACAGTTTATTAGATAATAGCTTATATAATACCATAGATTATGTAGTACCTCAAGTAGAAAACCCAAGTACGAATATGTTAAACGATACAGCAAATTGGATGTTGGTTTCGGGAAGTTTTATTGCAAATGGTGGAGAAAAATTTATAACAATAGGTAATTTTCATTTACCTGCCAATACTAACACACAACTTTTTAATGGTGGAGCCGCCAGTCCTGACATAGCATATTATTACATAGATGATGTAAGCGTAACAGATTGCACAGTTGTGGGAGTTAGTATAGTAAACAAGAAAGAAGAGGGTTTTAAATTGTTTCCAAATCCAAACAATGGAAATATGACATTGGAATATCATATAGATAACACTAAGAATGGCACAATGAATATTTACGATTTAACCGGCAAACTAATAAGTTCACAAAATCTTAACAGTTCCAATACAAGCACTATTATTGATGCAACCAACCTGGACGCAGGCGCTTATTATTATGAAATAAAATTGGATGGTACTAAGATAAAATCGGATAAATTAATTATAATAAAGTAACAAATCAAAATCTCCTTTGAACGAAAGTTCAGAGGAGATTTTTTAATTCAATTAAAAATGAAAAAATTATTAAAGTGCCTTTTACTCTTCACTCCTCTCCTTTGGAGAGGGGCAGGAGGTGAGGCGTATTCACAAAACCTTGTACCAAACAATAGTTTTGAAACTATAACCCAATGCCCTATGGTAGATAGTCGCATTTATTATGCACCTCCGTGGTTTCAACCTCACACTTGGAATGGTAATATAACTAATAGTTGTAGTTCTGACTTGTTTGATACTTGTGGTGCAGGCGTATCAGACGTGTGCATTCCTCAAAATGCTCAAAGTTTCCAGTATGCCAGAACAGGTGGTGCGTATGCAGGTATTATTCCAAATGCAGACACTTTCAATTACAGAGAATATTTAGAAGTACCTTTATTAGATACTTTGATTACTAACCATAGTTATTGTGTAGAATATTATGTTTCGTTAGCCAACTCTGATGGCGAAGCAATAAGTAATATGGGGGCTTATTTTTCCGTTGATAGCTTATTAACTCATAATGTTGCTCTTCAACAACCGACAATAGATTCAGTAACCCCACAAATAGAAAATCCAATTGGCAATAAGACGATGGCAGAGGAATTTCGGAAGAGGACATCAACAATAAAAAACCCCTCTGCATTTTCGGAATGCGCGAACGGGCAATGATGCTGGAAGGAAAACTGACTGCCACAGGTGAAAAAAATAAAGGAACGATTATAAAACTAACGCTGCCGTTTTAATTGCACACAGGGTGTATGTGGTTCATTAGTTTACCTGTATTGTCAATATGAAACACCATGAACAAAATGAACCTGTTGAATTAATGAATCCAAGCAAAGTATGAACATTTTACTGGTTCGACCACGAACTGATTAGAAACGGCATTGCAAGAATTATTGCAGATGAGTTTCCGTTTGCGACTGTGCTGGAAGCCGGAAATGGAAACACTGCCGAACGAAAGGCGCGAGCCGAAAAATTTGATATTATAGTGATGGACATTTCCATGCCCGACAAAAACGGACTGGACGTATTGAAACAACTGCGGACAGAACAGAACAAAACCCCTATACTGATGCTTAGCATACATCCCGAGAACCAGTATGCCATGAGAGTATTGCGGGCGGGAGGAAACGGCTACCTTACCAAAGACTGCGGCAGAGCCGAATTTGTTACCGCCATCAACACCATTCTGAAAGGACGAAAATACATTACTGCCGAATTAGCCGAATCGATGATTTCTATTTTTGATGATGACGCTGCCGACAAACCGCAACATGCAGCCGTGTCGGACCGCGAAATGCAGGTGTTGAAAATGATAGCCCCCGGCAAAACAGTGGGCGAAATAGCTGATGAACTTTCGCTAAGTGTAGCCACCGTAAGCACCTACAGGGCAAGGCTGAAAGAAAAAATGAATTTGAAAAACAATGCCGAACTCACTACTTATGCTATCAACAACCAGTTGGTGTAGTGCTTCCCTGGTAAAGTAATTACCCTTTCTACTAAATCAGGCATCCTTTTATTGAACTTGGTCAGTTCATGTTTCGAAAAATTAAGGGGAAATAATTCAATCAACACTAAAGAACACAAAAAAAGCCATCCTGAAAAAATCAGGATGGCTTTTTGTTTTGTTAAAAAGAAATACTATTTCGCTTTAACAGAATCAGGTTTTGCAGTAGATGCAGAATCCATAGCATTGTTAACACTTTGGCTCGCAGCATTGAATAAAGAATCCATTTTTGCTTTTGCTTCTGCTTCCATTTTTGCTTTTTCTTCAGCACTTGGTCCGCACGAAACGATGCTTAAAGCAACGCCAACGAACAATAGGGCAACTAATTTTCTCATTTTGTTTTGTTTGTTTTTAATTAATAGTTAGTATCTGGGTGTAAAGGTAAATAAAATAGGAAAGAGACAAAACTGACAATCAGATTTTTAGTATTTTTTGGCTAACCTATTTTGGGTTGCTTCTCCACATCTGAAATTCTAAAATTCTAAAATTATTTATTTTCCGTACCGATAAAAAACTTACTTTTGAGGGAGAAATTTAAAATTAACCTAAAAAATAAACACTATGCCATTTGAATTACCTAAATTACCTTATGAGTACAGCGCCCTGGAGCCTCATATAGATGCACGCACTATGGAAATACACCATTCCAAACATCACCAGGCGTATGTTACCAATCTTAACAATGCTTTGGCAGGAACTCCCGGAGAGCACCTAAGTATTGAGGAGATTTGTAAAAACATTTCTAAATATCCTGCACCCGTTAGAAACAATGGTGGCGGACATTTTAATCATTCCATGTTCTGGACCATACTGGGTCCTGCCACCGGGGGCGAACCAGAAGGCGATTTGCTGGCTGCTATTAACAGCACCTTTACTTCCTTTTCCGAGTTTAAAGCACAATTTGCAGCTGCTGCAGCTACTCGTTTTGGCTCCGGCTGGGCTTGGTTACTGGTAAAAGACGGGAAACTGGCAATAAGTTCCACTCCTAACCAGGACAACCCATTAATGGATGTGGCAGAAGTAAAAGGAACTCCGATATTAGGAATAGATGTGTGGGAACACGCTTATTATCTTCATTACCAAAACAGGCGCCCGGATTATGTTACTGCTATCTGGAACGTGATTAACTGGGCGGAAGTAGCAAAACGCTTTGCTGCCGCAAAGTAATTTCTTATGCAAAGACACCAGGGACGCAAGAACAATACATCCTTTTCCTTAGCGTTCTCGGTGTTTTTGTATAAAATTTTGTTTCCCTCTTTTATTTTATAAATGAAAAAATCTTTTCTCTTTTCCCTCTTTGTTTTATTTTTTGTTGTTGCATCTGCCTCCTCCAATTTCGCAGAATTAAAAACCAGTAAAGCCATTACTGCCGATACCTTGCTAAATACAGGAGACACCAGTTTGGTTCAATCGGTAGTGGTGCCTGCCGATTCGGCAAATCAAAACAAAGGCAATCCGGAAAAGAAGGAAAATAATAAAAAGAAATTAGTTGCCGCTTTGTTAGCCTTTCCGTTTCCGCTTGGTTTTATGGGAGCGCACAGGGTAATGCTGGGAACCAAGCCATGGGTGCCGATAGTATATGCAGCTACTTTTGGCGGTTGTTTTGGAATAATTCCAATGATTGATTTTCTTGTTATCGTGTGCAGCAAAGACACAGAGCAATATGAAAATAATCCCAATGTGTTTATGTGGATAAAATAAAAAGTCTTTAATATGAAGTATAAAGTTAAAAATATAGGTATTCGTTATTCGTTAAAATTCGTTATTCGTTGAAAGTAGGTTTGTTTTTTGGTTCGTTTAATCCCATTCATGTTGGGCACATGGTTATAGCCAACTATATGCTGGAGTTTACCGACCTGGAAAGAATATGGTTTGTGGTTTCGCCTCAAAATCCGCTGAAGCAGAAAAGCAGTTTGCTGGACGAGAAACAACGATTGCACCTGGTAACACTTGCCATTGGCGATTCTAATAAATACAAAGCAAGCAATATAGAATTCAAACTTCCCCAACCTTCTTATACTATAAATACCCTCACTCATTTGCAGGAAAAATTTCCTCAACATGAGTTTGTTTTAATAATGGGAGTAGATAATTTGCAAAGCTTTCACAAATGGAAAAACTATGAAGAAATTTTGAAACAGTATGAAATCTATGTGTATCCCAGGATGAATGCGGACGGAGGCACTCTGAAGAACCATAAAAAAGTAAAAACAGTACATGCGCCACTGATGGAAATTTCTTCTACTGCCATTCGTACTGCTATAAAAGAAAAAAAAGATGTTCGCTACTTTATGCCCGATGAAGTATGGCAGTATTTGAAAGGAATGAACTTTTATAAAAAATAAACAGGGAAGAAGTTATTATTATTCTTATTTTTGATTTCGTTAAAATAAAAAATGTGTGTTGTGAAAATTAAAATTTGTATCTTATTAAGTATAGTTAGTGTTGTTTTTGGTATTTCAAAAAACAGTTTTGCCCAGGCTGTTTACATGAAAGGATATGTGGTGCAGTTAACCAACGATACCCTTTGGGGCGAAATAAAAAAGAATACCAAAAGAGATTACGATAATTTTGTAAAAATGTCGTATCGAAAAAGTGCAGGAAATGAAATAAAAACTTTTGTTCCAAAAAAAATACGAGGATATTGTGTGGACAGCATCACATTTGTTTCAAGAATGATAGACGAGGAAATGGTGTTTGTAAAACGCATGTCAGCCGATACTTCCACCATTGTTGTGTATGAAGCACAAACACAATACGACCAGATGGGGACAGTAAAAGTGGGCACTGATTATTATATTGAAAAACCAACCAAAGAATTTACAAAAATTAAATCGAAAAAAGCTTTAGCCATTATTGAAGAAGCAAAAGCAAAGCATAAAAAAATAGAATATGCTGATTTGGGATTGAAGAAAGATTCATGAAATTAAAATTCTAAATAACAATATCTAAATTCTAAATAACAGATTAGAATTTGTGATTTAGAATTTGAAATTTGAAATCCTTCCTTATCCCCTTTTTCTTTGAAAAAATAATTTAATAATATCCCCGCAGTCTTTTTCCAGTACACCTGTTATTACTTCTGTTTTAGGATGCAATAATTTTTTTTCGCTGAACAAATGAAAACCTTTTTTTGTATCCGAAGCACCAAATACCAACTTACCAAACTGTGCCCAGGCAATAGCTCCCGCACACATCACACAAGGTTCAAGGGTTACATACAATGTACATTCATTCAGATATTTTCCCCCTAAATAATTTGCCGCAGAAGTAATTGCCTGCATTTCTGCATGAGCCGTTACATCGTTCAGTCGTTCGGTAAGATTATGTGCCCGGGCAATAATTTTAGAGTTGCACACCACCACAGCACCCACAGGTATCTCATCCGCATCAAACGCTTTTTGAGCTTCTTTGAATGCTTCGCGCATAAAATGTTCGTCAGTAAAAACAGTTAATTCCATTTGCTAAAGGTAAAACAAAAATCAATTTAAACAGGCGAGGTGGCGACACGATATTTTTCTTACCTTCGTTTTTCTTTTTTAAAAAAAATTATGACCCTATTAACTAAACTTACTGCCATTTCTCCTATTGACGGGCGTTATAGAAACATAACTGATAAACTTGCCACTTACTTTTCCGAATCTGCATTGATGAGATACCGGGTACTGGTGGAGATTGAATATTTTATTGCGTTGTGCGAACTGCCATTGCCACAGTTAAACGAAGTGGACAAAGCATTGTTTCCTGAATTACGAAACATTTACAAAAATTTCAGCGAAGCCGATGCACAACAAATTAAAGACATTGAAAAAACTACTAACCACGATGTGAAAGCAGTGGAGTATTTTATCAAAGAAAAATTTGATGCCTTAAATCTGACCACGCAAAAAGAATTTATTCATTTCGGGTTAACTTCACAGGACATTAATAACACTGCTATTCCGTATTCCATTAAAGAGGCAATGAACGAATGTTTGTTGCCTGCATTACTGGAACTGGAAACAAAACTGATTAGCAATTCTACCGAATGGGCATCTGTGTCCATGCTTGCGCGCACACACGGACAACCGGCATCCCCTACCCGACTAGGAAAAGAAGTTTTTGTTTTTGTAGTGCGTTTGCAAAATCAAATGGAACAATTAAAAGCTATTCCGTATAGTGCAAAGTTTGGCGGAGCCACCGGTAATATGAATGCGCATCATGTGGCTTATCCGGAAATTAAATGGGCAAAATTTGCCGAAAACTTTGTGAATACTTCTTTGGGATTAAATCGCTCTTACCCCACTACACAGATAGAACACTATGACAACTTCGCTGCTTTTTGTGATGCGTTGAAACGAATCAATACTATCCTGATTGATTTGAACCGTGATGTATGGCAATACATTTCCATGGATTATTTTAAACAGAAAATAAAAGAAGGAGAGATTGGTTCATCGGCTATGCCGCATAAAGTAAACCCTATTGATTTTGAAAACTCGGAAGGAAATTTAGGAATTGCCAATGCGCTGTTCGAACATTTTTCTGCAAAGCTCCCTGTCTCCCGTTTGCAGCGCGACTTAACAGATTCCACTGTTTTGAGAAACGTAGGTGTTCCGCTGGCGCATAGCTTAATTGCTTATACTTCTTTATTAAAAGGGTTGAATAAATTAATTCTGAATAAAGAAACTATGGAAAAAGATTTGGAAAATAACTGGGCAGTGGTGGCTGAAGCCATACAAACTATTCTTCGCAGGGAAGGGTATCCAAAACCGTATGAGGCATTGAAAGAACTTACGCGCACCAACACACCTATTACCAAAGAAAGTATTTCATCTTTTATTGATACGTTGAGTGTAAGTGGTAAAGTGAAAGAGGAATTAAAAAAGATTTCACCACATAATTATACGGGGTTATAACACCTCACACCTTCCTACCTATCCAAAGGAGAGGGGGCATTAGGTGAGGTCTAAATTTAATACAATTTATCTTTATAAAATTCAAACCGTTTTCAACTATGATTCGCGCAAAATTAATTTCCATCTTCCTTATTACTTCTTTATTTTTTTCCTGCACTTCGGGCAACGATAAACACAAAGAAAATTCTGCTAATCAAACAAAGGATACCATAGTGCCTCCGGCAAAAGAAAATTTTCCGAAAGGAGAAATTATTGAAAAGGTAATTTGCAAAAGCGATGCTTCGCAAAGTTACGCCCTATATCTTCCCAAAAATTATTCGACAGATAAATTGTTTCCTGTTATATATGCTTTCGATGCACATGGTACAGGCAAGCTGCCTGTTTCGTTATACAAAGATTTGGCGGAACAGTATGGCTATATTTTGATTGGTTCCAATAATTCAAAAAATGGAACTGCGTGGGAAGAATCGCAACGCATTGCCGAAACATTATTTGCTGATGCTCAAAGCCGGTTATCCATCAATACCAACCGTATTTACTTATTAGGGTTTTCGGGCGGTGCACGGGTGGCAAACGGAATAACCATTATGAATGGTGCTATTTCAGGCGTTATCTGTATTGGGGCTGCTGCGCCTGCCATCAATAGTGCTAACCCCAGGAATAATTATACCTGGCTGGGGATAGCGGGTGAAGAAGATTTTAATTCGACAGAAATGAAAAAATATAATAAAGTGGATTTGGCAGGACATAACGTGAAACATGCGTTAATTACTTTTGAAGGAAAACACGAATGGTGCAAAAAAGAGGTAATGGATGAAGCATTCTGGTGGCTTGAATTATGTGAGATGCGCAAAAATATTAAATTAAAAAACGACTCGCTGATAAAAAAAAGGGTTTCGCCTGTTATTAAACAAATAGAAACCTATATGCAGAAAAAACAATTTGCAGAAGCTTACCAACTGTGCAAAAAAACAATTGAGTTTTATGATGGATTAACAGATTTGACGTATTGTTTTGCCACTTATAAATCTTTACAAACCAATGCTGAAGTGGATAAGGCGCTAACCAATGAAAGCATACTATGGTCGAAAGAAGAGGAGTTAAAAAATTATTACTTAAAGGGATTTCAGAGTGGTGATTTGGAGAAATGGAAAAAAGAGATTTCGCAATTGAATGAAAAAATAAAGAACGGCAAAAATAAAAACGAAGTGCAGATGAACAAACGGGTGCTTGATTATTTAAGCCTGGTGGCGTATATGCAGGCAAGCGGTGCGCTGAAACAAAACCAGGTGCAGGCGGCTGATTATTTTTGTAAAATATATGTATTGGTGGACCCTACCAATAGTGAGGCACATTATCTTACTGCCGTTGTAAATGCAAAACAGGGAAACCAAACCGAGGCAATTGTATCGTTACATAAAGCCATCATTAATGGTTTTTCGGATGTGCCGCGTTTGCAAAGCGATTCTGCTTTTATTTCCATGCAAAATACCCCTGATTTTCTGGAAGTGGTGAAAAAGGCGAGTTTGAAAAAGGAATAAGCCGTTTTTTTTGATGCCTGTTTTGTAAATAGCTCAAAATCAATTTTTTGTAAATTAAATCCGTCCAAATGGAAAATCCATTTGCCCGGATGGAAAATCCAAACACCCGGATGGAACACTCATTTTTTAACATATTTGTTAAATTTTCTTAAACCGCTTGGAAATTATTTTAAGAAATAAATAAATTTGCACACAATTTTTTTTATAAATCATTAAAATAATATTCACTTAAAAAAAACAAAGAAAAATGGAACACACCAGTTATTTCCCTGCCAAAAATGCAAAAAGGCGAGCATGGGCAGAAAATTACAAATCAAAAATCGCCATTCACTGACCAACGGTAGGTTTAACCCCAGCCCAGATTACCGCACAACAAGGCAGATGTGATAACATTATAGCTGCCATTGATGAAAAAAACAATCAGGCTGCAATTGCAAAACAAAAAACAGCAGAGCAGGAATTAATTATTAAAAACGAAATGGACAAACTTCGTCCTGAAATTAAAACAGAAAAAGCCAATACCGGCTATACTCCAGGTATCGGAGAAGCTCTTGGAGTTATCGGTTCGGACATTGTGGTTGATATTTTAACCGTAAAACAGCGGTAGAAGTTCACAAAATAGATTTAGGAATTGATATTAAATTTAATTTGCAACACTGCGAAGGAGGAAAAATAATGAGCAAAAGAGGAACGGAAACAGATTTTACTTTTTTAAAAACCATTACCATCCTCACACTATTGATACCCGCCCTAACATGGGTGGTGCAAGTTCAGAACTTCGTCAATATTATGTAGTGCTTATCATTCACGATACCGAAGTGGGAGTTGCTTCAGATATTGTATCTATCCATAATTAATTGTTCAGTTCACAACAGAACCCGCTCATTTTACGAGCGGGTTTTTTTTTGCTTTTTTTTGTGGAAATGATGTAATGTTTTTAAGCCGTTGTTGGTGTTATCACCAACAACTCCAAACAATAATTCTATCTTTGCGATATGATTTGTTTCCGCCCAGGCTATCGCAAATAAAATTGATTTTAATTTTATAGTGAGTTAAAGATATAATGTAATTTTGAAATATGAACAAGGGAAGCAGAAGTTTTATAAAGTTGGTGGTGATAACACCAACAACGGCAAAAAACCTTGTACAGTTTTTGAACAAGGTTGCTTTTTATTTCTTATGAAAAATCATCTCTATTTATTATTATTAATACCATTTTGGGCTAATGCACAAAAC
>JANYDQ010000155.1 GCA_025363555.1 Bacteroidota bacterium
TTGCTTCCAATATTCCAGACAGGAGTTCCTAATTTAGCTCCTTATCAACTGGCAACAGGAAAAACAGATGGTAACCCATTATCAGCCGGAAAACCTTTTGTAAATAACTTTTTACCAACTTTTGGAGATATGTTAAGATTGAACATGGCAGTACCTGTAACTCCGCGCAACGACCCTAAATTCAGTTCTCTTGGTCTTATCAAAGCGGCTGTTCTTGGTTTAACCGACCCTGCATATAATACAACTACAAGCATACAGTGGATTCCGAATATGGATGGTTTTCCGAACGGAAGAAGATTGGAAGATGATGTTACCCGTATTGAATTACAAGCTGTGGGTGGTGTAGTACTTGCCGCAGTTGGTCTTTGGTATGATGACAGAAACATTGGAAGTTCTCCGCTTTCTGCTGATTTATTGGGTGTATTGGGATACACAACCGGTGTGGAAGCTAATGATACTACTTTCAAAACAACGTTTCCTTATGTGCAAAGCCCGTGGGAAGGATATGGAAGATGTGGCGGACCACAGGCAACTTCGGTAGGTATTAATGGTTACGGACTTAATGTAGGTGCTCCGGGCATTAACATGATGCAAAACTATCCTAATCCATTTAAGGACAATACTACTATTAAATACAGATTGTCTGATGATGCTCAAATAAATATTTCTGTTTATGATTTAACAGGTAAAAAAATTACTACCCTGGTTAATCAAATGAAGCAAGCCGGAACTTATGAGTTCAATTGGAATGCTGACAATTTAAGTACAGGAATTTATTATGTTTCGCTTTCATCAGGTTCAAAAATGATTCAAACAATGAAAGTTTCGGTTGCCAAATAAGTAATACAAAAATGCAACCAAAGAAGTCCCCCGAAGTTTCGGGGGATTTCTTTTTAAATACTAACCCTATCAAAATAATATCTAATTTTGAAAAAAATAATAATCAGCCATGCGTAAAAACTTATACATCATTTTAGTTACTGTTACCCTTGTTCTTTTCGGAGTTATTTTAGTTTTCGCAAAAAAACCAACAAAGCAGGTGGCGGGATTAAAAGAACGAACCGGTTCGATTGCTTTATCTGCCGAATGGCTGGATACAAAAAAAGCTATTGAAGGGTTACTTTCTACTATTGCAGCTAATCCTCAAAACAACAAAGCAAAATTAAATCTTGCCCAGGCTTATATTCAGGAAGCACGGGTAACAGGTAACCATGGATATTACGATAAAGCAGCGCTTGATTTGCTGGATGATGTGATACAAAACGAACCGAAAAATTTTGATGCTTTGTGTTGCAAAGCCACTGTTTTATTATCGCAACATCATTTTTCGGATGGATTGGTAATTGCAAATCGGGCATTGCCACTTAACCCGAATAGTGCATTTATTTATGGATTAATGTGTGATGCAAATGTAGAATTAGGTAATTATCCGGAAGCTGTGAAGATGTCGGACAAAATGATTTCGGTGCGACCGGATAACCGTTCGTACTCGCGCATTTCTTATTTAAGAGAAATTCATGGAGATTTGCCGGGAGCAATATATGCTGCCAAACTTGCTGTATCTGCAGGCTTTCCCGGATTAGAACAAAGTGAATGGACGCGAATGATATTGGCACATCTATACGAAACAACCGGGCATTGGGATACTGCCGAATATCATTACCGGACTGCGTTATTAAATCGCCCTAACTATGCTTTTGCTATTGCAGGTTTAGGACGTGTTGAAAAGGCTAAAGGAAATTATAAAGAAGCGATTTCATATTTCGAAAAAGCAAAAAGTATGATTACTGAATATTCTTTTTCTGATGAATTAACCGATTTATATCGCTTAACGAATGAAAAAGAGAAAGCTGGCAAATCTGCACGGGAAGTGATAGCCATGCTAAGCCCGATGGCAAACGCTGACGAAAGCAGTAATTCACACGGACACTATGCCGATAAAGAACTGGCTTATGCTTACCTGAAAGTAAATGATACTGATAATGCTTTGAAACACGCATTGCTGGAATACAACAGACGACCTGAAAATATTGATGTTTGCGAAACCGTTGCCTGGGTAAACTATAAAAAAGAAAATTATATGGAAGCAAATAAAATGATTAATAAAGCGCTTCGTACTAATTGCCAAAATCCTTCGTTGCTTTGCCGAGCAGGGTTGATAAAAATAAAAGCCGGTGAAAAGCAAAAGGGAATAGAATTAATAAACAAAGCCTTTCACACCAACCCTACCATGGCTGATATAGATTTAAAAAAGGAAACATCTACTTATATAAGCAACATTTAAACAGGATGTTTGACAAAAACAACAACTCTCGCTTTTTTATTATTTGCTGTTTTTTTCTTTTTCTTCCGCAGTTGCTTTCTGCCCATGCCATTGCCGACCTTAGTAAGTTTTCGCGAACCGATGTGGCATTAATTTATTTAAAACTTGGCTTCACTCACATTATCCCGCTTGGTATCGACCATATATTATTCGTACTGAGTTTGTTTTTTCTGAATCCAAAATTAAAAGTAGTTATCTGGCAGGCCACTGCATTCACAGTTGCCCATTCCATCACGCTTGGCTTGGCTATGTATGGGCTCATTACTCCCCCTACTTATATTATTGAACCTGTTATTGCTTTGTCCATTATGTTTGTTGCCATCGAAAATATTATTTCCGACAAATTGAAACCTTCCCGTATATTAATCGTTTTTGGTTTCGGACTGGTTCATGGAATGGGTTTTGCAAGTGCTCTTACGGGTTTGGGATTACCTCAAAATCAATTCCTGACATCGTTAATTACGTTTAATCTTGGAGTGGAATTAGGACAGTTAACTGTTATTTTATTTGCGTGGTTTTTAATCGGCAAATGGTTTCACAAAAAAACATGGTATAGAAAAAGGGTGGTAATTCCTATTTCTTCTGTTATAGCAGTAATTGCACTTTACTGGACTATTGAACGAACATTTTTTCCATAGAAAATATGACAAAGTAAAAGGAAATCAGCAATAAGTTGTATTAGGTTTCCATCATCAAAATAACAAACTCCTTATTTTTTATTAATTTCATTTGTTTTTTGTTCATCTACTTTCTTTTCTGCTGCTTTTTTAGCTTTATTTCTATAATATCCTCTAAAAAGAACATTGTGCTTTGCAGCTTCCATATTTTCATCCAGTCCTTTAGTTCCCTTTTTTAGATTGATAATTGTTTGATTCAAATTTTCAGCAATACTTGTATCTTGAATAAGTCTTCCTAACGTACCTTTTCCACTATTTATTTTAAGTAACATACTTGCAAGTTGATAAGATATAATTTCGGCATTTCCTGCAGTAATGTTTATGCTTGCCATTATTGCGTCCGTTTCTACCGGTTCTACCGACAAAAGAGTTTGTCCGTTTTTTACCGCAGGGGCATTGCTGCTTCCTTGCGAAATAATTAAAATACGGTCGCCAATAATACCTGAAGAACCAATTGAAGTCTGGCAGTCGGTTTTTATAAATTTCTGAACTTCTTTTCTAATCAATACATCAATTAACACCGTAGTATCATTCAATATAGTTATGTTGTCCACTGTACCAACATTGATTCCTGAAAAGCGTACATTATTGCCCACTTGCAAACCACTTACATTATAAAAAGTAGTGTAGAGTTTAAAAACTGGATTAAATAAATTTTTCTGTTTGCCGATAATAAATACCGCAAAAACAAAAAGCGCTAAACCCACTGTAATAAACAGTCCTAACCGGATTTTAAATTTTGATGAATGTGTTTCCATAACATTTTATTTAGATTATAGTTTTTAATATTTCTTTTTGTGATTAACTTTTAAAAAATGATTTGATTATTTTATCATCTGATTTTTCAAATTCTTCCAGTTTCCCTTCTTTAAAAGTTTCACCATTTTGCAACATAATAATACGGTTGGCAGTTGCGCGAGCGCATTCAATATCATGTGTTATTATGATTGACGATGTTTTATATTTCTTTTGCACATCATTTATGAGTACACTTATTTCATCCGATGTTACCGGGTCCAATCCTGTTGTAGGCTCATCATAAAGCATTATCATGGGATCAACAACTATTGTTCTGGCTAAACTAATGCGTTTTCTCATTCCCCCGGAAAGTTGTGAAGGCATTTTGTTTAATGCGTCTGCTAATCCAACGTTTTCAAGAACTTCATTTATTTTTTCGTTTCTTTCTTTTTGAGTAAGATTTTTCTTAATTCTAATCAAAGGGAATTCAAGATTTTCCTTGACTGTCATCGAATCATATAACGCTCCGCTTTGAAAGAGAAATCCGATTTTTTGTCGTACTTCCGCAAGTTCTTTTTTATTTAATAAACGTATATCTTTTCCAAAAACATTGATGGTACCTTCATCATAGTTTAATAAACGAACAATACATTTTATTAAAACAGATTTGCCGGAACCGGATTTGCCAAGCACCACAAGGTTTTCGCCATTAAATAACTTTAACGACATGTTTTTTAAAACCTCCTGGTCTCCGAATTTTTTTTTCAGATTATCTATTTCAATAACAATATCTTTATCCATAAATTCCAATATCTAATTTCTAAGTTTCAATTATATTTGTATTAGTATTTAGTGTTTAGAATTTAGTTTTACGTTAACATATCTGTTATTTGGACCGCTATCATATCCACAATTATTACGAGCAAAGAGGCTAAGACCACCGCAGAATTAGCAGCCTTTCCGACACTTTCTGTTCCTCTCCCGGCATTATATCCTTTGTAACAACCAACGATTCCAATCACTGCTCCGAAAAAAAATGATTTTATGACAGCAGGAAGAAAGTCCATAAAATCAACATGACTGAAAGCTTGAGAAAAATATAAAACAAAACTTACATCACCTTTTATGTTTGCACCTGCCCAACTTCCCATTATTCCTACAGCATCGGCATAAATTATTAGGATGGGTATCATAAGTGTAGCCGCCCAAACTCTGGTAACAACTAAAAATTTCATTGGACTGGTTGCAGATACTTCCATTGATTCAATTTGTTCGGTTACTTTCATTGAGCCCAGTTCTGCTCCCATCCCAGAACCTATTTTCCCTGCACAAATAAGTGCAGTTATCACAGGTCCCATTTCACGAATAAGGGATATAGCCACCATTCCAGGCAGCATGGTAACAGCTCCAAACTGAACAAGCACAGGGCGAGACTGAATAGTAAGCACAAGCCCCATTATTGTTCCGGTTATAGTAACCAAAGGCAATGATTTATTTCCTATTTGAAAACACTGGCGAAAAAATTCTTTGAATTCAAATCCTCTTGAAAAAGTATCGTTTGCTATGTTTGTAAGAAAAATAAAAAAATCTGCAACGTCTGTTAGAAAACCGCCTGCCTTTTCTGTTGTGGCAATAGTTTTCTCACCAAAATCTCCGGATTTTTTTTCTGCAAAATCTACTACTTTTCCCATTTGATTCCGAAATTATTAATTCAAATATCTTCTTAACGTCCACGAAATAGTTTCGTGTAGCTCCATTAATCCGGTTAAAAAATCCGCTGTTCCTGCATCTTTGTATTCGTCACTGCATTTCTCAATAAATTTTCTAACCTCTATAATAACTGTTTCGTGGTCTTTCAGTAATTCTTTTATCATTTCTTTTGATGAAGGATATTTACCCGGATATTCTTTAATAGAAGTCAGTTTGCCATATTCCTGCATAGTTCCAATAGTTTTAGAACCTAATTTGCCAATACGTTCTGCAACTTCATCAATTGTTTCTTCTAATTGTGTATAATGGTTTTCAAATAATTTATGCAGTTCCATAAAACTTTCACCTGAAACATTCCAGTGCGCTTTCCTGGTTTTAACATACAGTGTCATTTCATCCGATAATACTATTGAAAGTAAGTCGGTAACATGTTCTAACTTTTTTTCCGATATTCCAATTTGTGGTTTCATTTGATTTGTTTTTTGATTATTATTTAATTTTTATTTTCTGAAATTTTATTTTCATTATTTTAGTAGGGACAATATTTCCCAATAAATATCCCCACGGTTTCAGTAAGTCAATATGGTCGCAGATAACTTTTAGTATAGCAGTAAGCGGTATGGAAATAAACATTCCCGGAATACCACACAATGCTCCACCGGTAATAACTACTATTACTGAAACCAATGCGTTTAGTTTTACTTTGGAAGCAACAACACTTGGAATTATAAAATGATTGTCTATAAATTGTATTATTATATATACTCCAAATACAAGTATCGCAGAGGTGGAATCTTTGGTCACATAAGCAATAATCATTGGCAACGCTATTGCTATAACACCTCCTATATAAGGAATAACATTAAGTAATGCCCCGGTTACTCCAAGAATTACGGCATAATCAATACCGAGTATGAGTAAACCCACCGAATTTAAAGTTGCTATTATTACTGCTTCCAGGAGTAGCCCTATTAAATAACTTTGAATTATTTTTTTAGAACTGTTCATTACTTCAAACACGGCAGCCTGGTATGACGTTTTGAAAAGACGATGAATAAATTCAAGCAACAGCGGTTTATAAAAAAGTATCATCCACAAATACACCGGAAGCAATACTACAACTATCAAAAAACTATTAATGGTAGAAAGCGTTTGTCCTATTGCTCCTCCCATATTACTTATGGCAGCATCCTTGGATTGCGCTATCCAATCATTTATTTTAGAAACTTTAATATTAAAATTTGCCGAAACCCAATTAATTACCTGGCCACTTGTCTCGCCAAATTTTTGTTTCAGTTTTGGATACGTTTCTGTGAACAAGGAAATTTGGATAGAGATAAAATAAAGCAAAGCGAGCGTTAGCAGTATAGCCAGAAATACTGCAATGGTAATTGCGATTGTTTTATTTACTTTCAGCCTGAGCTGGAAATTAACTATTGGGTTTAACAAAATAGCAATTATAGTTGCATAAATTATTGGAAGAATAATTCGCTGACCGATATACATGGTATAGACAAAGGCAAATGCTTCGATAGCCATAAATGCAAATTTTGCATAAAAAGGAATTTTAATTTCTTCTGACACTTTGTAACTAATTGTTTTGAATTTTTAAATCTATTGCACATTGCAGATGAAACCACCTGCAATGAGTAAATATATGAAAGGCGAATGTACCCATCCCCTTTATTGGTTTATTAACTTAAATAGTTCTTTTAAATCCGGTGTTAGAATAATTTCTGTTCTCCGGTTTTTTGCTTTTCCTTCTGTTGTTGAATTATCTGCCAGAGGGTAATATTCTGCTCTGCCAGAAGCACTGATAATATGAGCGTCCACTTTATTATCTATGGTAAGTATTCTGACAATGGAAGTGGCGCGCGCTGTGCTTAACGACCAGTTGTCCTGGTATTTACCGCTTACAGGCACATTGTCCGTATGCCCTTCTATCATAATACTTATATCTTTTGTGTTATTGAGCACTGCTGCCAATGTTTTTAGTGCCTCTTTTCCTTTTGGGTCCACTTCAGCACTTCCGGATTTGAATAATAACTTTTCCTGGAGAGAAACATATAGTTTTCCATCTTTCAATTCCACACTTAGTTCATCCGGTTTAAAATTAATAAGTGCATCAGCCATTGTTTTTTTGAGTTTATTCAAAATATCTTTTTGCGACTGAATTAAATTTTGCAAATCCTGTAATCGTTTTGCCTGCTCGGCAATAGTCATTTTCGAATTTTCTATTGTTGCTTTAGAACTTGATGATAAATTCACCAGCGATTTTTGTACATCGGCTTTTTCTTTTTCCAAATCAGCTTTTTCTTTTTCAAGCGTGGCTACTTTAGAATTGCAACTGTTGAGCCCTGAATGTGTGTTTGTACTGTCGGCTTGCAGATTTTTTACTTTTGCCTGTTCGTTGTGCAGTTTCTTTTTTGAAACGCAGGAAGTAAAAACCAGCATAACTCCGAATAACATAATGGTATATTTTTTCATTTTTTTATTTTAAAAGTGTGAATTAATTTTCACGGTACAAAGATGCGCATGTTTGTCTGAGGTATGTTGCAAAATGCTTTTGCTTTCTTACATGATTCACACTTTTATGTTTTGTTTTTATCTGTTACAATGATTACGATGCCACCCACAATCAACACTATGCCTATGATGGGCGACCAATGTATGGGGTGGTTTTCCTGTTTGTTTATTTGTACCGGACCCAGGTCGGCTACTTTTTCGGTGGTTTTAAGATCAAGGCTTGTAATCAGTATCATTATTATACCGATAACTATAACCATTATACCTATTGCTTTTGCTTTCATCTTTATTTTTTTACTATTTTGAAACTGGTGGAAATTGGCGGCTTTCAAAATGAGTTTTCACAAAAGCGTGTTGCTGATGTTCCGTCATTTTATCTGCATTTGCTACTCGTATTTTTATTTTTGAAAAACGGCTATCTCCGTTTAGCAAATTAAATAACTCCACTTTTGCATCCGTAGGTCCAAACAGAAGTACTTCATCATAATTTTTAATTACCTCGCTCAATTTTTTATAATACTCCGACTGCCGGTGCTGTTCTTTATTATGCATCACATTTTCGCTTTTGTTCAGTGTTTCTTCTTTCACCTGGTGAGTAAAATCAGATTGAATTGTTTTAGTTACAAAGGGTTCATCTGTAAATTCCATTGTATTAGCATTCGAATGATCCATCCAGATACCCAATCTTTTTAATTTTTCCATTTATTTATTTTTGTTTAATTGATTATTATACACAAACTTCCCAAGGTCATTTTTGGTTTCAGAAAAGTCCTTGCCTTTGGTTTTTGCAAAGGTGTTTATCTCGAACCAGTGAGGTGTTACATAATTTCCTGTTTACATTATAGTATTTACCGATTCAATTTTTTGTGACGGCACTTGCCCAGCTTATGCCGCCAATAAATAGAATAAATGAAATAATAAATCCAACGACTATAGCATTACGTTCATAAGCAATGCGGTCGGAATTACTGATGACCAAAATACTCATTAACGTCAAACCTACTATGCCTATAGCAGTGCATAAGGAAGAAAGAATTCTAAAATATTCATGAATACAAAGGTCGGGATACGACCTTTAAAAGCGGTTACATAACTTATGATTAAAATTACATTATTCATACATGGGTGGAGTAGGAGAGAGGAAAAAAAACCCTGCTCTTTCTCAAGGAGCAGGATTTTAAAAAACGAAACAATCAATAACGTTTTTTACTCACTCAACCAAACAACTAAACAAATTAAAACTAAAATTTTAATTTTTCATTTTTAATTCGGATACAAAGGTGGGGACAAATTGAAAAAGGAATATTACATAATTTAATATTAAAGTTATAAAATTATTTCTTTCGGAAAAAGTTTTTTTCAAAAAAACTGACGTTTTGACAAAGAACATGGAATAATCCGAAAGGTTTGCGATTGGGTACCAAAAGTACTTTCGAAAACAAGGTGATAAATACTGGTTTTGGAAGAAAAACCTATAGTTTTACTGGCACCAATATGGTTTTTGGTTTGTTTTTGATGCAAACCATATTTGTTTTTTGATGTAAACCATATGATTCTTTAAAATACCATATTTTCTGCCCTGTTTGTCTCTTAAGCGTGCCCGCCAAAAAAAAATTGGTTGATTGGTTCATTGTTTTTTTGGAAATAAAAGAATAATCAGGTAAAATAGTTTTTACTATGTTTGCAGAATGAAAAGCGGGCTCAATCATTTTGGTTTGATTTTAAAGCGTTATGGGTTTTATGTTCCATTTACCTGGTATTTTGCTGTGTTTGGGGGAGCTGTGTGGGTGGGCAACTGGTGGCTTGTCGGGCAGCAAAAGGGGGTTGATTCTGAGTTTGGGGCTGTATTTTCGTTGTTGTTTCGTTTTGCTGTTTATTTTAGCATGGCTTTGCTTGGTTTTGCTTTTTTGTCGGTTGCGGGTTCGTTGGTTTATTTTTTATGGAAAAAAAAGAAGGGAGGGATAGATTTCAGGATTTCCACTGTTTCTGCTCCCGGAACGGGGGAAGGGAAGCAGGCTATCGAAATTTTTTTGCACCCGGTAGTGAAACCTTTTTTGGGGTTTGTAAAATTGCGGTTGAAATATGATAAAACGCGTTTTTCGGGAAAATTTTATTTAATAAAACCTGCCAGGTTCGCTTTTTTTAATACTACTTTAAGGGGCACTTATTACTGGCAGTTGCCGGAGATAAAAGAGTACAGGGTGGAAAAGGTGTTACTTTATTTCGAAGATTTTTTTCAGTTCTTTTCGTTTGCTGTTGCTGTTCCGGCAAACAGTAATTTTTACACCCAGCCGGTTTCTGCTTCGCAGAAAATGATGAATGCTTTTCCGCGAAAAACAGAAGAAACCAGTTCGCGGATAGAAGAAATAAAAAAGGTGGAAGGAGAGCACATTAGTTATAAAAATTTTGAAAGTAATGACGATGTGAGGAGAATAGTTTGGAAAATATATGCTAAAAATAAGGAACTGGTGGTGAGAATTCCGGAGATATTAGACCCCTATGCTTCGCATGTATATTTATATGCTTCATATTTTTCATCGTTTCCCATCAGCGGAAGAGAGGTGATAGAAGTTGCTTTCCTGAATTATTACAAAACCCTTTGCTGGAGTGTTTACAAGCAGTTGCAGGGCAAAGGGCTTGAAGTTAGGTATGTGCCCGACCAGGCAATACCTTCTGCCACCATCAATCAGGAAGAAGAACAAATAAAATACAGCATCTCTGTAAGTAAATGGCAACGGGATAATGAACTGAAACAGTACATAAAGTCCAAAGATGCTTCGGTCGTAATTATTTCTTCTTTGTCGGATATTGACCAGGTGAGCCAGTTGATAGCCCAGTATGGAAATGATATTTCGTTTGTGTTTGTTCCCCTTACGGATAGTTTGAACAGGCAGCATTTGGGCGACTGGTTGCAATGGTTGTTTGTTCAGCAGGAAAAAGATGTGGTGGCAAAATATAAAACCAACTGGAGTTTGTCTGTAATGCGATTAAAAATTACGAATAACGAAAAGCTATTGAAGCAATTGCTGGAGCAGTATGACAAGTCCACGGTGTTGCAAAAGATGAGATAAACAAGGTGACAAACGCCCGGTGTTTGACACAAATAAAAAATAATCATTATATTTGTACCGCCTTTTTAGCATACTTCTCCTACCTGAACAGCGACAGAGGATGGACAAAAACAAAATACACAGCTAATTTTTAATTCATGATTTACCTGGTAAATACCTTTATAATAATTGTTTCTTTTCTTTTGATGGAAGCCGTAGCATGGCTCATGCACAGATATATAATGCACGGTTTTTTGTGGTATTTACACAAAGACCACCATATACCGCATGAGCATAAGCTGGAAAAAAACGATTTCTTTGTGTTGATATTTGTTATCCCGAGTTGGCTGCTGATGATGTTTGGGGTAATGGCAGGGTGCGATTATAAACTATATATGGGCATTGGTATTACACTTTACGGGGTTTGTTATTTCCTGATTCATGACGGATTGATTCATGGTAGAATAAAGTTTCTGTCAAAAACTAAAAACAGCAAATTGCTGGCGTTGAAATACGGACACATTGCCCATCATCAACATTCCACAAAGCCGGATTATAAAAAAGAAAATGATGTGTGTTATGGAATGTTGTGGGTGCCTTTAAAGTATTTTATGATGGCAAAAGAAAAGAAAGAGCAAAAATCTGTTTAAAAGCACGTGGTTTTTTTTCGTTTATTTCCACGAAAAAACCTTTTCCATAATTTTTGCCGAGTTTAAACACATCGGAATTCCTGCTCCCGGATGCACACTTCCTCCCACAAAGTAAAGTCCTTTAATAGTTTTCGAAAAATTGGAATGCCTGAAAAAAGAAGCAAACTTATTGTCGGAACTGTTGCCATACACTGCGCCAAAGGGAGTGGAATATTTTTTTTGGATAATAGGGGGCGATAAATAATCTTCGCAAACTATATGCTTTTCAATATCGGTGTGAACTATCCTGTTTATTTTTTTTATCATTTTCTTTCTCGCCTGTTTTACAAGTTCGTCCCAGTTTTGCCCGCTGTCGTGAGGAACGGTGATAAACAGGAACCAGTTTTCACAACCATCAGGAGCGTCTTCTTTGACGTGTTTGGACGAAATATAAATATAAACAGTAGGGTCGTCACTTATGGTTTTGTTTTCAAAAATGGCTTTGTATTCCCCTTCATCATCTGCCGAAAAAAGCATATTGTGAATATTCAAATTTTTATGTGTAGTATTAATTCCCCAGCAGAAAGCTATAACAGAACTCGATTTGGGTTGGTTCAAAATTCTTTGCGGAGATTTTTCTTTGGGTAGCAATTTTTTAAAGGTATAATAAATATCCATGTTGCTAACCACATGGTCGTATTTCACTATCCGGGGATTTTTAATTTTTATGCCCACTACTTTTTTATTCTTCCTGCCTTTTTCTGTTTCAGAAATAATAATTTCTTCCACTGTGGTATTGTAATGAAATGTAACTCCCATTTCTTCGGCTAATTTTACCAATGCAGTAATAATAGAATACATGCCTTTATCAGGCAAATAAATACCCAAGTTAATTTCCAGGTGTTGTATTACATTGAGCGTAGCGGGAGCAACAAAAGGATTTGAACCAATATAGGGTCAACGACATTTTAAAGGGAGTAAAAAGGAAAAAGCCTTATTTTTGCCACAAAAATGGCAATGGATAAAGAAGCGCTAGGATTGTTTTTTCCTCAAGAGTTGTTAGAACATTTTGAAATCGTTTTGGTACACGAG